>JBOHXA010000738.1:0-3811 GCA_050737335.1 Limisphaerales bacterium
ATACAGGCCACACACGGCCGAATTATCCGGCGAATACGCGCCGGGAGCCCATATCTTTCGCCAGCGCGACGAAGCGCGCGCTGTCGTTTAAATTAGTGAGCCTTGCCGATTCGCGCGTTCGATGCGGCGGTTGCGGCCACGTAACGCTTCTGGCGGCGGTCAACTGGAATCAGGGCCAACAATGTTCTCCAAAATGCAGAAAAGGACATCTTTTTTTCCATTGTCCTTTCACGACAATTCGTTAATTTTCCATCAATCAGGCGCTGCCTGTCTCGTGATGGCCCGGCGCCGCTCCGCGACAACATAGTCGTGCATACACCAATACTATACCGCATTATTCTGCCGGTTAAGAACATCGAACGGGCCGTCAGCTTCTATGGCGCGGTATTGGGAATCCCTGGACACCGGATTTCTCCGGGCCGTCATTATTTTCGCTGCGGTGGCACGATCCTCGCCTGCTACGATCCGGTGGCCGATGGCGACGGGCAGCAGGAAGATTGGCATTTTCATCCGTTCCAGTATTTGTATTTTTCGGTTGGAAACCTTGAAGAGGCGCTGGAGCGCTTTCAGCAAGCGGGTGGCGCGCTTGACGCCGGCATTGAAACAAAGGCCTGGGGCGAACGTTTGTTCCACGGACGCGATCCCTTCGGCAGCCGCATCAGCTTTGTAGATGAGAGTACCGTATTCACCGGACGAGGAATGAGCATCTTTTCCTGATTGGATCAGGGGCCCATTTGCTCTCCCACGGTAAACCCGCGCCCGAACGTTCCCGATTGGCGGGAGACAGTCCATCAAAAGCCGGCATTCAATTGGAACTCTCAAAAATCGAATGTGAATTTGCGCCCTTTTGCGTCCAAAACCTCCCCAAAGGCCAATGGACGCTCCAGCCGGACCATTTCAAAGGGCGAGCTAAAACACACGAATCCATCGGCCTTACGATTCAGTCGCCCAACGCAATATCTTGCTTAAATTATACAATAGGCGCGAAATCGAAAGGCCTAAAGTCAAAGAAAATCAAAGAAAAGTGTTGTCTTTTCAAAGTCGCGCGTGTATTGTGTGAATTTCCGCGAGGAAATACTTACAGTCTAAGCCTACGGTCACGCAACGGTTCCCCATTTACCATGAAAAAATTGCGAGCTGCATTTGTTTTTTTCGCGCTGGCGGCGACACTCGGAAATGCCTCCACCCTTTCGATTATTCCACTGCCACTGCAAATGGAAGCGCGGCCCGGGGTTTTTACTCTCTGTCCATCGCTTTCGGAACCCGCCGCCCCGGGCCATCCATTGGTAAAAATCTATACCGACGCCGTTTCGCAGGATGACGCCGATTATCTCGCCCAAATGCTGTTCCGGTCCACGGGCTGGCAATTTTCCATTGTGCCCGCGAGCGGCTCCGGGCCGGTCCGCGAGGGAATTTTGCTGACCACGGCCAATGCGAACACAAACTTGAATTACGAGGGCTACGAGTTGACGGTTGCGCCCGATTCAGTGGTGATACGCGGGCCAACCTCCACCGGCGTTTTTTACGGCATCCAATCGTTGCTGCAATTGCTGCCCCCGCAAGTGTTGTCGCCTCAGACCGTCAGCAACGTCCTTTGGACCGCCCCCTGTGTCTATATTTTCGATCAGCCGCTATATCATTGGCGCGGCGCGATGCTGGACGTGGCGCGTCATTTCATCACAAAACAACAAATCAAACAGGTGCTCGATGCCATGGCGCTGCATAAATTAAACGTCTTTCACTGGCACCTGTGCGATGATCAGGGGTGGCGTCTGGAAATTACAAATTATCCCGCGCTCACCTCCCATAGCGCGTGGCGCACCGCCATGGATTACAGCCTGAATCCGCGTTCAAATAGCAATACCAATTCGCTCGGCCAATACGGCGGCTTCTACACCCAGGCAGACGCCCGCGAAATCGTCGCCTACGCGCGGCAACTCCATATCGCCGTCCTGCCGGAAATCGAATTGCCCTGCCACTCCACGGCGGCCCTGGCGGCCTATCCCCAATTCGGCTGCGGCAATCCGCAGTCCGATTACAATATGGATTATCCGCACATTAATTATGGCGTGGACCTCTTTAGCCCCGGGTCGCCCGGAACGATGGCATTTTTTTACGACGTGCTGAGCGAGGTCATGGCTGTTTTTCCAGGCCAATACATCCACTGCGGCGGCGACGAAGTCATTGCCAGCGGCGACAGGCAGTGGAACAGCTACAACGATGACGTCACGAATATGGAAGCCGCCGGCATCACACCCGGAGGATCCGCCTCCATCATCGCCTACCAGCACTGGCTTTCAACGAACCTCGATGCCTTCATCGAGGCCGATGGACGCACGATGATTGGCTGGTCTGAATATGAGGCCGGCGGCGTCGTTCCCAACGCCGCGGTCATGGATTGGGAAACGGGAAGCGCAAGCGAAGCGGTCCCGGTTGCCGAAGCCGGGGATAAAGTGGTCATGTCCCCCGACAACAATTGCTACCTCAATTACGTGGAAGGCACCAATCTCTCTTACGAGCCTCCTTTCATTGTCGGCAGCGCGCCGTCCTATAACTCGATTAGTAACGTCTATGACTTTAACCCTTTGCCGTCGAATTTACCGCCGCAGTATGACACCAATATCCTGGGCGCGGAGGGCACGCTATTTACCGAATACGTCCCGTCCTTTGAAAATGTGATGTTCAAATTTTTTCCGCGCTTGTGCGCCACGGCGGAAATTACCTGGACGCCCTATAACCGGCAAAACTATGGCGATTTTAGTCAACGCCTTGTTTTGGATGAACAACGGTTGTCGGCAATGGGAGCGAACTATAATCGTGAAACCATTCCCGCCATTGGGACGTGGGGGCCGGTGCAATCAGGCGGTTCAACACTGCAATGGGATATTACGACAAATGTGACCGCCGCCGGGGAAATTGACGTCAACTTTTCCTGCGCGCCCGCCACCAATGGCGTGGCCATCGCCTGGGCCGACCTCTTGGAGAACGGCGCTGAAATTGACCGCGATACGCACAACGGATACGCCCAAAACAATTCTTCATACGCCGCTTCAACCACCAACCAAACCATTTATGTGCTCCACCTGCCGGTCTATCAGCCGGGAGCAACCTATTCCATCGGCGCCTCTGTGCAGCCGATCAGCAACACCAACTGCAGCGGCACCGTTTACCTGCCCAATTGGAATTGATAATGAAAACCCTTTTCTATCCAGGCATAAAGGTTGCCCCCCCATCTTCCCCCCCGGGCCGCATTTTTTCCGCTTCAATGCTTCCCGGCTTGCCGGCTTTAACCAAATCCATTGTCACCGCCCCGCTTGCCGTCGCCACGGCGCTTGTCCTGTTTGCGGCGTCCGCCCATGGGCAATTGTTCAACATCACCACCTTTGCCGGTTCGGCCGCCCGGGGCAACGTGGATGGCCTGACCAACACGTCGCAATTCAATAATCCCGGCGCCGTCGCCATGGACACCTCTGGAAATATTTACGTCGCGGACACCGCTGACAACACTATCCGGAAAATCGCGGCCGATGGAGCCGTCAGCACGCTGGCCGGTTCACCCGGCCGTGGCGGCAGCGCCGATGGCGAGGGCACCAATGCCCTGTTCAATGCGCCGGCGGGAATTGCCGTGGATGGTTCCGGCAATGTCTATGTGGCGGACACCGGAAATGATACCATTCGCAAAATCACGCCCGCTGGCGTCGTCAGCACGCTGGCCGGCCTTGCCGGCAATGCCGGAAGCGCGGACGGCCTGGGCACCAATGCATCGTTTAATTCACCCGAAGGGCTGGCCGCGGAGTCCAAAGGAGATGTC
>JBOHXA010000739.1:0-18648 GCA_050737335.1 Limisphaerales bacterium
GCTCAAAATGGCCGCTACCTTCTCCGGGCTGGAATCCCTTTGTTCCAATAATTTTGCCGCGCCGCCTTTTTCAAACGCAAACGCATTGAAGTATTGGTGGTTATCGGCGGCTGCGGGAAAGGGAACCAGCAGGGCCGGAAGGGCCGCTGAGGCCAGTTCCGCCAGTGACGATGCGCCGGCGCGGCTGACTGAGGCGCTCGCGGACCGAACCGCGAAATCCATTTCAGCCAAAAAAGGTTTAATCACGGCCCTGATCTTCAACACCAGGTAAGCGGCTTTGACCTTTTCAAAATCATTTACGCCCGTTAGATGAAGCCATTGCCAGTCCCTGGCCGTCAAAAGCGGCAAGGCGGACAAAATCATATCGTTCAAGCCGCTGGCGCCCTGGCTGCCGCCGACCACAAGAATCGTCGGGCGGTCTGCTTCAAGTCCCAGCCGCAACCGGCACTCTTCTATCGGAGCGCCCTCCCGCAAAAACTCCGGCCGCACCGGTGTCCCCGTGACGGTTGTTTGGCGGGCATTGAGACGATAGATTGTTTCTGGAAATCCAACAAAAACCTCGTCAACAAACCGTGTGAGAAACCGGTTGGCGCGGCCGGGAATGGCGTTGGATTCGTGCAGGAATGTTTTCACGCCAAATTTACGCGCCGCCAGGATTGGCGGAGCGCTAGTAAACCCGCCCATGGCCAAAACGGCGTGCGGCCGCCGATTTTTGAAGATTTTACGCGCCGCCCTGAGCGACTTCCAAAATCTGAAAGCAAATGAAATGTAATTTCGGTTTTGCAACGCGATGGCGGGCAGCGTGAAAATTTCAAGCTCCCGCGCTCCTTTGACTGCCTGCTGATCAATGTCCTTGGGGGAAATGAGCAGACCCGTTTTGCAGCCGCGTCTTTTTAATGCTTCCGCGACGGCGATGCCCGGAAAGAGATGCCCGCCCGTCCCGCCGCAGGCGATGGCGACGAAGGGCGTCCTGGTTTCCGGAATATTCATGTGGCTTGAGATGCGAAAGGATTGTGCTCTTTTCCTTTCACGGTTGATTTGCGAACTCCTCGAGGTTTTGCTTCCCGCACGGGCGCGCAGCGCGCAACGCTAAACAACAGGCCGACACAGGCGAGCATGGCCAACAGGTTAGAACCCCCGTAACTGATGAACGGCAACGGCAGCCCCTTATTTGGCAGCGCGCTGGTAACAACGCCGATGTTTATCGCGGCCTGGAGGCATATCAGCAGCGTCACGCCGGAGGCCAAAAGAAAGCCGAACGTCTCGCGGGCATTCAAAGCGATGCAAAAACCGCACACGCCGATGACGGCAAAGGCCAGCACAATGGCCACCGTCGCGACAAGACCAAGCTCCTCGCCGATGATGGCAAAGATGAAATCGGTCTGGTGTTCGGGCACAAAGCCAAGTTTTTGCAGGCTGTTGCCCAGGCCCAGGCCAGTCCAACCGCCGGAACCCAGCGCGATCATGGCTTCATAGGCCTGGTATCCCACGCCGTTCTTGTGCTGTTCCAGGTCCCACCAGCTAAAAATGCGCCTCATGCGCATGGGATCGTGCAGAATGGAAACGGTCAGGCCTGTGACCCCCAGGGAGGCCGGAATGAAAATATGTTTCCATTGTGCCCCGGACAGGAGAAGCAATGAGCAGCCTACGGTGGCAAGCAAAATGGTCGAGCCACGATCAGGCTCGATGAACACCAACCCGAGAAAGGAAGCAATGAGCAGGCCGGGCACGACTACGCCGCGGATCCACGATTGCATCTGCCGCTGGCAACGATCACCGTACCAGGCAAGAATCGTGACCAGCGCTATTTTGGCGAATTCGGAAGGTTGAAAGCGAAAGCCGTGAAAATCAAACCACCGGCGAGCGCCATTGATCCTGACTCCGTGCATATGCGGCACGAACAGGCCCGCCAGCAGAAAGAGCGCGACGAAAAAAAGGGGCCACGCAAATTTTTTGAACAATTGATAGTCCAGCGCGGTTGTGGTGACGCAAAGAACCGAACCAACTGCGAACCATTCCAGTTGTTTTTTCAGAAGGGTCGCGCCGAATTGGGTCATGCTCGAGCTGTAAAGCATGACCATGCCCAGCGACAGCAATGCGGCAACACAAAAGGCCAACGTTGTAACGGCGACTTTCATTCCACATCAAAAGCGGCGGGAGGTTCCGCGGCGGCAACCATAGCCCCCGTCTCCCCGCTTTTCCATAAACTACCAACAAACGAATTCAGGTTGACGACTCCGGCATTTCGTATGCGGACATGCATACGACACGCACGGCTGGAAACCCCTCTCGTTCCGCAATGCGGGCCGAACCGGTCCCACGGGATTGCCCGTCGCGCATTACCGGCCCGAATTGTTATTGTCCTTGTCCCGGCGGCGCGGTTTGCTGTGTTGGCGGATTCGGCTCCGGAGCGGGGGCGGTCGTCGTTGCCGGAGGCGAATTCACCGGCGCGGGCTCAGCGGCCTGCTTGGCCGGGATTTCCAATTTCTTCCCAACATTAATCTTTGTCGTCGTCAAATTATTTTCAGTCATAATCGCCTTGACCGTTACCCCGTAATGATGCGCGATCTTCGAGAGAGTATCGCCGCTTTTGATGACGTAGATTTCATCACCATTGGCGGCCAGACCATTGGCGGTTTCGCCCGCGGCATTGGCGCCGGTGGCGCCGGCAGGAATGATCAGCTTCTGCCCGATCCTCAGGCGCGTGGGCGAGAGGCCGGGGTTGGCTGCTTCAATCGCCTTCACCGTTGTGCCATTTTCTTTGGCAATCTTTTGCAGGTAATCCCCTCGGACCACGACGTATTCGTTCTCGGTCGGTAGCACGGGAGTGGCGGGGAGAACGGGCGCAACCGGCAGAGCGGCATTGGCCGGGGCTTGCGGTGAGGCAGGCGCCGGCGCTTCAGGCGTCGCACCCTGGTTTTCAGCGGTTGGAACATTGGTCTCGCCCTGGGACATGTCATTTGTTTGTTGCGTCGCGGGTGCGGTATTGTCCGTCTCGGGCGGATTTTCCTGTTCGCGTTTGCAACCTTGAATCAGCATGGCGGCCAGGCCGCTAATGCCCACGGCGAGGACGCAGAATACTCCGAGCTTAAGGCGCGAACGGCGTTTGCTTTGCTGTTGGAGCAAGGAACCTTGCGGCAGGAATGGGTTTGGATTATTCATGACTTAATATTGACCTTTCGATTGAGGGATGGATGGTTAACCGCAGCGAAACTTCCTCTAGATCCTCTAGAATTTGCCGGCGGGTAAAATTCACTTTAATCATTCTATGCGCTGCATTGGAATAGCAATCGTCACGGCAACGACGGCCTGTGGATGCCACACTTTGTTTTACCAACGCGCGAGGCTCGACGCAAGGCACAAAATATTTTTTATGCTCGTTCATCTGAGTTTTAGAGTGGCCAGGGCAACGACGGCGAAGAGGACGCACAGGATGTAAAAGCGCATGACCACTTGCGATTCGTACCAGCCTTTTTTCTCGAAATGATGGTGCAGCGGCGCCATGAGGAAAATCCTGCGGCCAGTGCCGGTGCGGAGCCTGGTGTATCGGAACCAGCTTTTCTGCAAAATGACAGAAACGGCTTCCATGACAAAAACGCCGCCGGCAATCACCAGGATAAAGGGTTGATGGACCAGGACGGCGATGATGCCAAAGGCGCCCCCCAGGGGGAGCGAACCGGTATCGCCCATGAAAACCTGCGCCGGATGACAGTTGAACCAAAGAAAACCAAGGCCGGCGCCGATGAGCGCGGCGCAAAAAACCGTGAGTTCGCCCGCGCCTGGAACAAATGGAATTTGGAGATAGGCCGCGATTTTTACGTTGCCGGCGACATACGTAAAAATCAAAAAAACGAATCCAACAATGAGCGTGCAACCGACGGCCAGGCCATCCAAGCCATCCGTCAAGTTCACGGCGTTGGAACTCCCCACAATAGATGCCACACAAATGATAACACCCAGCAATGACACATGGGTGAGGACTGGATATTTGTAAAATGGAACCGTGATTTCCGAAACCAGCTTGACGGTTGAGGGTGTCAACCAAAGGTAAACGCCAATAAAAATACTGACGGCGGTCTGGGCCAGTAGCTTCACCCGCGGAGGAGTGCCGCCGCCACTCTGCTGGATGATCTTGGCGTAATCGTCGTAGAATCCCAGGCCAGTGAGGACCAGAACCGACAAAAGCGTAAGCAAGACCAGTTTGTTGTTGAGATCGGTCCACAAAATCGTGGTCAGGAAGAGAATGGTGACGATCAGGATTCCGCCCATGGTTGGCGTTCCCTTTTTGCTGAGGATGCGCGCGGCCAGGCCCCCGGCTTCTTCGGCTTTGTCCTGGTATTCCTGCCCAAATTTTAATTGCTTGAGCCACCGAATAATTCCGGGACCAAACCACAGGCTCACGGCCAAGGCGGTCACTGCCGCGCCGGCGGTGCGCACGGTGATGTAATGAAAGAGGCGCAGCCACGACAGCCGGTATTCCCAGGTCGTTCCATGCGACCATTCCAGTAATCTTTGACTCAAATAATAGAACATCTGCGTCTGTCCCTTCCCTCATCCCGCAAACGGGGATGGCGCTGTTTCGTTGCCGCCGGCTTGCGCGGACGGCGCCGTTCGTAAAAGCATGATCCATTTATATCGCGCTGTTCACTGCAACAGCCATTTATTTTTCCATTTTTAACGTTTCGGCAATTCGTTCCAGGCGCGATGACCGGGACGCCTTCAGCAGAACTAGGTCGCCGCTTTTCAAAAAACTTTTGATGGCTTTTGTTGCCGCTTCGACGTTTTCAAATTCGATGACCCGCGCCAGGCCGGCGTCCCGCGCGGCTTTGGCTACGACGGGCGCCATTTTGCCCACGGCAAATAACTGGCCGATCTGCAATTCGGCGGCGCGCCTGCCCACTTCGGCGTGCGCCGCCTCGCTATGCGCGCCGAGTTCGGCCATGTCGCCAAGCACGGCCACCCGCCGTCCCTGCATGGGCAAATCCCGAAGCGTTTCCAGCGCCGTTACCATCGAATCGGCGTTGGCGTTATAGGCGTCATCCAAGACGCGAATGCCGCCCGCTTCCCAGTACTGCATCCGCATTTTAGCCGGCTTGCATTCGGCCAATCCACGTTGAATTTCAGCAACAGTCGTGCCGATATGCGCGCCAACGGCCATGGCAAACGTGGCGTTGAGCGCCTGATGCCGCCCGAGCAATGGCACATGGTATTCGTCACAAAACTCTTTGCTTGTGGCGGTTACGCGGAACGATACACCGTTGTTGGTCATCTTGATTTTTTCGGCGCGCCAATCATTTTTATCGCCAAATCCCACGCGAACGACGCGGGCGCGGGTCCGGCGGACGACCTCAGTCGTCCATTCGTTATCGCCATTGACAAAGAGCGTGCCCTCGGCCGGCAACCGTTCAGCCAGTTGACCTTCTTCGCGCGCCACACCGTTCATATCGCCAAAAAATTCCAGATGCTCCCGTCCGATGTTTGTCAGAACACCGACGTTGGGCAGCATCATTTCCACGAGCGGGGCCAATTCGCCGGGATGATTTGTCCCGGCCTCGATCACGGCGGCCTGATGCGATTTTTCCAATCGCAACAAGGTGAGCGGCACCCCGATGTTGTTGTTGAAACTGGCTTCGCTCCACAACGTTGAAAATTTCTGGCGCAGGATGCATGCGATCATTTCCTTTGTCGTCGTTTTCCCGTTGGACCCGCAAACACAAATCACGGATAGCGTAAATTGGCGCCGATACGCCGCCGCAAATTTGCCAAGCGCCGCGATCGTGTCTCTCACCGCCAGTACGGCGCATGACGGCAACTGCGACGGAATTTTTTTTTGCTCGATAACTATCGCCGCGGCTTTCTTTTCAGCGACTTCGCGAATGAAGGAATGGCCGTCGAAGTTTTCGCCCTTGATAGCGAAAAAAATATCGCCGAATTTTGCTCGCCGCGAATCGGTGCAGACGTTTCTAACCAGCGTGTCCGGCTCGCCGGCCAGAATTTTTCCGTTGCAGGATTCGGCGATAAATTTCAATGAACGTTCTTCCATGTCAAAATTCCAAAGGGAAGGTTGCGGTTACGCGCATGGATGAAAATACAAGGCCCGCGGGCGGGAACAAGTTGGCGAGCGCGTCAAAAAGTTGCGGGCGATGGGCAATCATAGGGGTGGTGACGCTTGAAGTGTCGAAGCGGGCCTCGGACTTCCAAAGATCACCGCGCGCTCGAGCACCAGGTTTACAAGATCAATCCCATTAAGCCTCAAGCAATCGCCCCGGCCCCGGCTCCTGGCGCCATTGGTATCGGCTTTATTGCGCCCAACCATAGCAGGATGGGAACCTTCCGCGAACGCTTGGACAGAGTAGGCAAACACATGATCAAATCGTAAATGAGCCGGAACGCGCCGACGCGGGCTTCGTATCCGCGTAAATCCTGGATTGTAAATCGCAAATGAATTATGGAGTCGGGTTTTCATGGGTTTAGCAATGCGGCATGTCCGCGCGAGGCCGCCACCATTGGGGCCGTGTCGGATGGTTGCAGGTTTTGGTCCGGCGGAATATTGAGATAGCTGGCGCAACGAGCGGCAATTTCGTGGAAGACCGGACCGCAGACTTCCCCGCCGTAATGGCCTTCTTGCGGATCATCCATCACGATGGAAATGCAAACCTGCGGATTATCAGCCGGGAAAAAACCAATGAATGAAGCGACGTATTTGTTGGATACGTACGCGCCATTTTCAACTTTCTGCGCCGTGCCGGTTTTGCCAGCCACGACATAATCTTTCAGCGCGGCTTTGGGGGCTGTTCCTTCTGGCGAGACCACGGTCTTAAGGGCCACAATCATTTCCTTATCGGTTTCATCGCTGATGACCTTGCGGATGCGTTGGGGCGCGTACTGTTCTACGATGTTTCCGTCCCGGTCCTCGAGGCATTTGACGAGCATGGGGCGCATGAGCCAGCCATCGTTGGCAATGGCTGCCATGGCCATGGCCATTTGGAGCCGTGTCACGGCGACGCCGTGGCCCATTGGGATTTGGGCGATGGAAACTTTGCTCCAATCTTTTACCGGATGCAAAATGCCGGCGACTTCACCGGGCAATGGGATGCCGCTGCGTTCGCCAAATCCGTAATCGGCGGCGTAATCGTACAGTTGGTCTTCGCCCAGTTTGATGCCGATTTTGGCTGCGCCAATGTTTGAAGATTTCGTGATGATACCCGCCGTGGTTAAAATCCCAAAAGGCTCGGCATCGTGGAGAATCCGTCCGCCGTAAGCAAAATGGCCGTGCTCGCAGTAAAAGGTGTCATTCAAGCGCACCACGCCCTGATTAAGCGCGCCTGAAACGACGACGATTTTGAAAGTGGAACCGGGCTCCATGACGTCCGTGATACAACGGTCACGAGTTTCGGGCGAAATGGTCTCAGAATGATTGGGATCATAATGAGGCAAAGTGGCCATCGCCAGGATTTCTCCAGTAGCAGGCCGGATGACGATGCCGGTGATACTGCGAGGCGTGTGTTGTTGCATGGCTTTTTCAATGGCCGTTTCGACAATGTCCTGGATGACCGAATCAATGGTCAATACGACATTCAGTCCGTCACGTGGCTGGACGTCGGCATCGCGCAGAGCGACTAATTCGTGTTGCGCCCGGTCCGTATCACTAATGCGCCATCCGGCCACGCCGCTGAGTTTGGAATTGAACGTTTCCTCGATTCCGTCGCGGCCAATCATTTCGGAAAAAATGTGATTGTCCATCGTAACGTCCCGCTCACTGCAAAATCCCAGGACCTGCGCGGCCAGCGCACCGTTGGGATAGACCCGCATTTCGTCAGGCTCGGCAAAAATGGCATCTGTCCGGAGGGTCCGATAGAATTCGCGCTGGGCTTTTGGAATTTCGGCTTCGTTCACGCCGAAATTTAAAAGACCCATCGTCTCCTGGATTTTTTGCCATGCCTGCTCGGAAATATGGCGCCGGAGGCGGACGTAATGAAAATTGTTGGTGACCATCTGGCCTTTGCCATCCCGGGACACGTGGTAGAAGAGTTTCGGGTAGAGATCAGCTTCAGGCATCTGGAGCAATGGCGCCAGAGCCCGGGCGATGACGGCCTGTTCGTTGCCAATGAGCGAAGGATCGGCGCAAACCGTATCAACGGGCACGCTTGTGGCGAGAAGGTTGCCGTGGGCATCGAGGATGTCTCCCCGGCGGGGCGCCTGCCAGAATTCGCGTTGCGTATTTTCCTGCTCCAGCTGGGCTAGCTCGTCGTGGCGCAAGATCTGCAAATCCACGAGCCGATAGCCAAGGCCCGCAAATGCCGCTGCCATGACAATCAGCAGCAGCATCGCGCGTTTGAGTTGCAATCGGTTCACCATTTTAAACATCAGCCTGGCCGCTCACCCGCGGGCGCCTCGGCTCCTCACTTCCAGGGCGACCTCGCGGGCGGCGGCCAAAATTGTCAAAGACGCTTACGGCGCATACAGGCGCAACCACAGTTGCGGCGCGACGCGCCCCCCGGTCATTAGCGTTGGCGCATCACCAACGTTGCGCCGGACGATGCGGTCGTTACCGGCTCGGGCAGGCGATAAACCTGGCCCGGTTGCGCTGGAACAAGGCCCAGTTTCAATTGCCGCGCGCGCTCATCCAGCATCATGGGCGACCGCAAAATCGCCAATTCATCAACCAGCCTCTGGTTATACCTCGTCAATTGCGAGACGCGGATTTCGCATTGGCGAATTTGCCTGCCCAATTGATAAATCTGGCTTTTCTGCCAAACATAACCGACGGCCGAAAAGGAGATCAAAAAACACAGAACGGCCACTTTCACCACCGGAGCGAACCGGATGGCCGTTGATTGACTTTTTTTAAGCTTTGGCACCGTTAAAAATTTTCAATTATAACTTTTCCAGCGCGCGCAATTGAGCGCTGCGACATCGCGCATTTTCGTCTAATTCGGCCTGGCCGGGCATAATGGCTTTGCGCGAGACCCATTTCATTTGGGGCGCCCGTGACCGGCGAAATTCCGGAGCGTCCACGGCTCCGCTGAACGTATAGTCCCGCGTTTTTTCGCGTCCGAATTCCTTGACCAAGCGATCTTCCAGCGAATGAAACGTGATGACGGCGAGCCGTCCGCCCGGTTTCAAAATCCTGAACGCCGCTTCCAATCCCTTTTTCAAAGAACCAATCTCATCATTTACCGCAATCCGCAGCGCCTGAAACACTTTCGTGGCTGGATGCGTCTTTTTCCCGGCGCGAGGCGCAAGACGCTCAATCAAGGCCGCCAATTGCTCCGTCGTTTCAAATTTTCGCCGCATTCTGTCATCAACGATTGCCCCGGCAAACCGTCGCGCATTGCGCTCGCCGCCGAATTCCCAAATAATATCCGCGAGCTCTTCCGCGCTCGCCGTGTTGACCAAATCCGCGGCGGTCAGCGCTTGACGGTCGTCCATGCGCATATCGAGCGGACCGCGACTTTGAAAGCTGAAGCCTCGCTGGGCCGAACCCAATTGGGGCGAACTTACGCCCAGGTCCAATATCACGCCCTCACAACCTTCCGCGGGCACCCAGTCAGCCATCTCCGAAAAATTCGCGCGCCGGATGTCAAATCTCCCGGCAAACCGCCGTTCCAGCCTTTGCCGCGCCGCTTCAATCGCGACGCCATCGCGATCGAATCCATATAGCCATCCAGTCGGAGAACTCGCGTCCAAAATTCTCTCCGCGTGCCCGGCGCCGCCAATCGTGCCGTCGGCGTAACGACCCCCCGGCTTCGGATTGAGCGCGGCCACCGCCTCCGTCGCCATCACTGTTTTGTGAATGAATTCTGCCACCACGCATAATCAGCTTGCTTCCACACCAAACAAGCGTTCGCCCACAATTTCCCAGGTTTTTTTCGGCGCGGGCGACTCCGTTGCGCCCGTACGGGACTTGATGGGGACGATCTCAACGTCCACGTCGCTCAAGTCGTTATGGATTACCTTTATGGCATCCAGTGAAAGCTCTGTTTGCGTCGCGGGTCCCTTTTGGTTCCTGGACTTTTCTGAACCGGCTGCTTTGCCAAAAGCGGAACGCACCAGCGCGTTCAACCGTTGAAGCGGCGAACCATCTTCGCCGCCCTTCGCCCCGGCGGCAGGTTTGGAACGTTTTCCGCGTGTCGCTTCGTTATGCAACATGGCACTCCCCGGCTTTTGGGCCGGTTGCGCGCCATTAGAGACGGAGCCCGGAGGCGCTTGAACACCCAAATGAGGGGCCGATCCGCGTCCCGCCAGCGGCTTATCACGGGCCGAAACGCGGGTGTGGCGCGCCGTTGTACTCGGAATCGCTTTCACAGCGTTCCCATTGTCGCCTTCCGGCACATTTGGTTCTCCCGCGGGTGTTGATGCCTGCGTTTCGACCAAATCTTCCGTCCCGGCCTCAGGCGTTGTTTCATCGAACTGCGTCCCGGCATTCGATTTAAAAGGATTTTTGGCCGAACCGAATTTCGGGAGATATATCTGCCTGCTGGAACGGTAGGAAATCTCAGCATGGCCGCTCATAATGCTTTTGCCGGCTGCAAGTAATTTTCCTAGTTTCATATTTATTTACTCCATTAGCTTGAAAGCCTGCGGCGCCAGGGCGGCATCGGTGGCCTGGACTTTCCCGTACCGTTCCGGATTCCAAATTTCAAAGCGATCGAGCAAGCCGACCAGCACCGCTTCCCCTTTAAGCCCGGCTTCACGCGCCATTTCATCGGGCAAACAAATGCGACCGCTTTTGTCCACGCTGGCCTGGGCCGAACCGCTGCCGATGAGGCGTTTGAGGACAACTTTCCGGGGGTCGGTGTTTGGCATCTCGTCAATAGACCGCATGAGCTTGGCCATTTGCTCCGGGGGAAGCACACGAATACAGGCGCCGGCGCTTTCACGTGGCCAAAGAACCAGGGTGAGTTCGACGCCCGCCTTTTGCGGCAACCACTTGGACGGGATTTGGACGCGCCGCTTCTCGTCCACGCCGTGCTGGAAACGTGAATTGTAATAAATCGGCTCATCTTTTTTTGCGTCAGTCATTAAATGGCGGAAAAAGACCAAAAGACATCACTTTTTCCCACAACGATCCACTTTTACCCATTTTGCCCCACGACGTCAACAAAAAATTTCAAATATTTTTAATGCCATTACGACCATCAGCTCAACGGTGACCGTAATTGGCTGTCCGCTTGAAAACTCGGGCTTCGCGCTTGAGGCTCATATCCGTTACCAGCCCATTTTTTTGGATTATTCAGAAGTTATTCACAGCCTTGATTTTGGCTAGGAAATTGTTTCCCAGCAATTTTTGTGCGTCGTGGCTTGCGCGATCAATGCTGAATTATAAAACTAGCCTGTGCAGACGGCAGATTTTGATTTTAAACTTCCACCGGAGCTGATTGCCCAACATCCTTTGCCCGAGCGCGCACAATCAAAGCTTCTGGCGCTTGATCGAAAGAAGAACCGAATCGAGCACAAATTATTTCTGGATTTGCCGTATTTTCTCAGGCGCGGCGACGCGCTGGTGTTGAATGATTCCCGGGTGATTCCGGCGCGATTGCGAGGCGAAAACGCCAGGGGCGGAGGCCGATTTGAATTTCTTTTGTTGGAAGAGAATGGGTTGAATGATTGGTGGGCAATGGTTAGGCCAGGAAGAAGCGCGCGGATTGGAACCGTAATACGCATCGGGCCCCCGAAAACCGCGGGGGGGGATCGTTCAATCACGGCCACAGTACGGGAAATAAACGCGAACGGCAATCGCCGCCTTGGATTTGATGGTGTGGAGGACATCAAACAATGCCTAAATGAAATGGGCGAAGTTCCTCTGCCACCGTATATTGCGCGCGATGGCACAGGCCAATTTCCCGAAGACAAGGAGCGGTACCAAACGGTCTTCGCCAGAAACGACGGTTCCGTTGCCGCACCGACGGCTGGCCTGCATTTCACAAATGAATTACTCGATAAGATCCGCCGGGCCGGCGTGAGTGTCTGCTTCGTGACGTTGCACGTGGGGCCGGGAACTTTTCTGCCGGTAAAGACGGCCGAACTTTCCGGCCATACGATGCATGAAGAGTGGTTTTCACTCGGTGAAGAGACCGTGCGCGTGGTAAACGCGGCGAAAAAGTCCGGTGCGCGCGTATTTGCGGCGGGAACGACGACCGTGCGCGTACTGGAAAGCGTGGCGGCGAGAAATGATGGAAAGCTCAATGTTTATGCGGGTAAAACGAGTATCTTCATCTTTCCACCATATGTATTTAAAGTCGTGGACGCCCTGGTGACCAATTTTCACCTGCCCCGCTCGACCTTGTTGATGCTGGCGTCCGCGTTCGCATCGCCGGGCGAAACGCGCGGGCGGGACATCATGCTCAAGGCCTACGCGGAAGCGATACGGGAGCGTTATCGATTTTACAGTTATGGCGATGCCATGTTGATTTTATGATCTGAAGATGAACGCGAAGAATTCCGGACTGCCATTTGTATTTTCGAATTTCGCCATGACGGCCGACGGAAAAATTGCGTTTGCCAGCCGGGAATTTGTTCCATTTGGCAGCGAGCGCGACCGTGAGCATATGATGGAATTGCGGGCGACTGCCGATGCGGTCATGGCCGGCGCGCGAACGGTTGAAACGGCCGGAGTGACACTGGGACCGGGCGGCAAAAAATTTCAGCGTTTGCGGCTGCGCAGCGGCTTGAGCGAATACAATTTGCGCGTGATCGTGAGTGGTAGCGGTTCGATTGATCCGAGGGCGGAAATTTTCAAGCGTCGCTTTTCACCAATCATCGTGCTGGTTTCCAAAAGCGCGCCGGCCAAACGCGTTCGCCAACTCCGGGGCATCGCTGATGAGGTCGCGGTATTTGGAAAGACTGACCTGGCTTTTCGGTCGGCGTTGCGGTGGCTAAACGAAAAATGGGGCGTGAAACGGCTCTTATGCGAGGGTGGCGGCGGGGTGCATGAAGGGATCATTCGCGCTGATTTATTGGATGAATTGCATTTAACGATTTGCCCGGCCATCTTTGGCGGCAGAACTGCGCCGACCCTGTCGGACGGCCGCGGTTTTAAAACGCTTGCGTCGGCAAAGCGCCTGCGCCTTGTCCGGATGAGACGCGTTGGCAATGAATCATTTATGGTTTTCCGCCGGGCTTAATCCCGGGAGGTTTTTAACAACTTATTCACAGGACTAAAATTTCGCGAACAGCGAGCGGGATTGCCCCGGCGCGGAACAGCCTGCCATGGTGGCGTCATGTCACCAAAGGGAGGCCGTGCCACGGCATCGTCTCCCCAATTTTTATTCGGCTGGGGTCCCATTTTAAATACGAGGCGGCCGCCCTGTCGCATGGTTTCCTGGCTAATCCAGGTCTCGTTAAATACACGGCCGTTGAGCCTGGCCGATTGGATGTAATAATTTCGCGGACCATTACGCGCGCTACGGATGATGAATATCTTTCCTTGCGGCAGGTGAAACGTCACGCGCCCGGCCGCCGGGCTTCCGATCACGTAGAACGGAGCCACCGGGGAGAATGGATAAATGCCCGCCATATTAAACACGTACCACGCGCCCATCTGGCCCTCATCGCAGTCCCCGACCATGCCGGTAGAATTGTAAACCCGGTCCAGGGTCTCACGGGCCCAAAACTGAGCATTCCAAGGCTCTCCCAAAAAATCGTAAAAGAACGGGTCGTGACTGCTCGGCTCGTTGTTCGGCCCAAACTGGCCCATGTTCAAAAGCCGCGATTCATTCTGTTCCGGAATGGGATGGCCCCATGGAGCATACGCGCCAATGTGAAATTCTGAATTGGTCGTGAAATAGGCATCCAACCGTCCGATGGCTGCCTGTCCGCCGCCAAGGGATTGGATCAAACCATACGGGTCCTGCATAACGTCCCATAAGTAAGTCCAGGCATCGTCCTCCGTAAAAGGGCTTCCCCACCATAACGGGTCAAAGCCCGCCTGCCATGCGCCATCCGCATTGCGGCCCCAGGGGAATTTCACCTTCGGGTCAAAAACGTTCCGATAATTGAACGCCAGCTTGCGGAACTTTTCGTAATCGGCATTCTTGCCCAGGGCCCGCGCCATTTCAGCGATGCAATAATCGTCATAGGCTTCTTCCAGCGTCGTGGACGTCGCTTCGCTCATGACATCGGCGGGCAAATATCCCAGTCGCAAATAATCGTCAAGATGAGGAATGCCGTGTCCTGGACTGGTCGGCGTCACCGTTCCATCCTTGCGGATCGCTTCGTAAGCCACCTGCGGATCGAAACCTTGAACGTGTTGCAGGTACGCTTCGGCAATGACAGGGTCGGTGTCAGCACCCACCATGCAATTCCAATATCCGGGATTGGGCCAGGTAGGCAACCAGCCGCCTTCGCGGTAGAAGTTCAGCAGACCGCCGACAATCTTGCCGTCCTGATCGGGATAAACCAGTGTCAACAGTGGAAATGCGCAACGAAAAACGTCCCAGAATCCGGTACCGGTGTAGAACCGGCCCGGATAAACACGGCCATTTGTTGGATTGTAATGAACCAGGCCGCCCCGCTCATCCACTTCATAAAAGCTGTGCGGATAAAGCAAGACCCAATAAAGACTCGTAAAAAAAATCTTTTCCTGTTCGTCGCTCGCCCCGCCCAGATTAATTCGTCCAAGCTCCCGGTTCCAATTTTTCTTTGCTTGCCGCGCAATTTTGTCGAGATTCCAGCCTGGAATTTCCCGCCGCAAGTTCAGTTTCGCCTGCGATTCACTAATGAACGACGTGCCCACGCGCATGCGCACGGCCGGTGAATGGAGGGTGTCAAAAGTGAGTATTGCGCCGATGAAGTTGCCTTTGTCGGTAACGACCCGCGCCCGGATGGGTTGCGGATTGAATTGTGCCACAAATTGGCAGCCGAAATTTGTCGGAACGTCGCCCATGTTTCGCCAAACCTTTCCAGCCACAAGCAGTTCGCCGTCCACCTGGCGGGTCGTCATTGCCGCGTCCCGGGACGTAATAACAATCCGCGCCTGGTTCGTTCGGGGAAAGTCGAATCGAAGGATTGCGCACCGTTTGGTCGGCGCCAGTTCCGTTCGAATCTGATAGCGCGGCAAATAAATCCGATAGTCGTATGGATGCGCGACTTCCTGCTGATGATTGAATGGCGACGCGCGCTTGACCGGGTCGGTTTCCACCATGCCAACCTCAGGCATGATCGTAAACTGGCCATAATCTCCAGCCCACGGATGAGCCTCGTGGGTGCATCGGAATCCCTGGAAGTCCGCATCCAGGTTGCTGTAAAACCAGGCGCCGGCATGTGTTTGCGGCGACCAGATGGCCATCGGCCAGGGCACCGCAATTTCCGGAAACATGTCGCCGACCGAATGGAGACCGGACTGTGACGGCTCATGGCCGGCGACGTTCAGGTTGTTGGGAAGGAGCCGATTCATGCCCGCGCCCCACCGCGGCTCGACCTGGTCCGCCGGGTCTCGCGCCGTTGCGGAAACCGCAATGGCCAGGATCAAGGCCAGTGATGCGGCACAGAAAGCAATACGCATGTTTAATTATCTTGTCCGGGGTGTGTTCGAATCGGCGTCACGCGCAATGTAACGGACTCTAAAGCCGCCAGCGTGACCGGTTTGGTGAGGACTTGCGGGTTCTCGCCGAACAATCCAGTCCGCGCCATCCTGACCGGTTGGCCGCCCGCAAAGGCGAGTTGAACCCGGGCGGTTTCGCGTCCGGCATTGAACAGGCGAACCAGGTAACTTTGACCGCCGGGATTCGGATGGCAATTTTCGACCAGCACACTTTCTGGTTGGACTGTGAACCGCGGCTCAAAATGCCTCGCTTCAGGCCCAATGGACGCGGTAAGCAACGGCTGCTGGGTATCAATTCCAAATCGCTCGGCTGCTGATTGGGAAAATCGGCCGTGCGGCCAGATCACATAATGGAACACGACCATGCCCCGCTGCCAGGCCTTGTAGTTCGTGAGCCAATAATTGTTCATTACGTAGGAGTAGATCGTATCGCCCTTCCGAATGTGCAACAGCCAATGCTGGTCGTTCATGCGAGTCGCAGTGATTCCGCCAATTTCGAACATCGGCGCATCAACGCTTGCCCAGCTCACGCCAAATCGGTCATTGGACATATCCACCCAACGGTTTTCGGTAAAGAAATTTTCCTGGGTCCACGGTAACTGATCGCGTCCAGGCTCAATCACCGACCATGGCTCGTCGTAGCGCAACACCCCATCGGCAATGGCAAATGGAAAACCGATGTGGACTCCCTCATGCGTTGGATAGGCCTCCTCTTTATCGAGCAAATCCGTTATAAAAACCTCATCGAGGCCAGCCACCAGCGAAATCCGGCGGACGAATTGGCGGCATCCCGGCGCGTCGGATGTGATTTCCAGTTCCGCCACCAGCGGGCCATGGGCCGCCACGCGAATCCTGGGCTTGCCACTAAGGGAAATATTCGTGTTACTCGGGCCGGTAACATAAGCATAGTCGTTGAGTCCCCGCACCGTGTTGTCGGCGGTATTGACGAGATTCCCGTCAATGCCCGCGGCCGTTAGCGCGTCAATGCTCCCATTGGTCCGATTGACGTGCAGGGTAATCAGACCGTTCGAGAGAATGTCATCGGTCGCCACCGCCGGGATCAACCCCGTAACTCCCGGTTTCCCTGGCGCGACCTGGTAGCGCCGCGCGGACAGGCCCGGGACATCACGTGCCAAAAAAACCAGCGATTGGTCGGGCATGCGCTGGCAGGGCACAGGACGGCCGGCCGAATCGAACACCGACACCGACGGCCATGGCACGTCTGAGCGTATGCCCGCAGAACCTCGCGCATTTTGCCGGCTTGGCAATCCCAACTGCGGTGGCACTGATACCAGCGAACTGCGCGGCCAGCCGCTCGTGTTGAAAACGCCAAACCGTTGCGAACCCGCCGGAGGTTGCAGGCTTTTCTTTGCGCGCTGCAATAGCGCATTGGCCTCAGCGAGGGCGCGCGTGGCGTAGCGCCGCTTCCATGCCCATTGTTCGCGCGTGAAATCACTGCGGGGCTCAGACCATGAACAATACGCGCCCCAGGTGTGTTCGTCGTAGAGCACTACATTCTGCCATGCGCCGTCAAATCTCGCTTGCGGAAATTGTTGCGCATCCAGCATGGACCAGAGCATCGCCGCCTGCGACAGCCGGTTGCCGGCGCGGCGATTGATGGCTGTGGCCCTCGCGGTGGAAGCCGCGCCATCTTCCCAGCATCCATTGTAATCGCCCCGATAAGTCGGCAACGTTGCGCCGTATTTGGCATCGAGCGCGTGAAAGGCCTGGCTCGTCGTCGCAATCGCCAGGTGCGGCCACGAGTTTTCACGGTCCCAGCGAGCCACAAATGCGGACAAGTGAGGATCAGGCGGCGCATTGTCGCCCGTGGTCCAGCGGGTATAAATCATGGAGTACGGGAAATTTGGATTGGCGGCCTCAAATCGTTTGACAAACTCACGCAACACCGTCGCGTTCGTATTGAAATCCGCCGATAGGCCGGATGGAAAATCGGGCGTGAAAGCAGGCCAATATGAATTGCAACTCTGCCAGCAGAGCACCTTGCTCGTCCCCGACGGCGACGCCCAGTAAAACGGACGATTGTCCCAATGGCGCGCGTAACCGATGTGCGTGCCCCCGTTCGGTCCCCACGACCAATACCGGATTCCCGCCTGGGCCAGGACAGGAACCATGCCCCAGGTGTAAGAGGGCACGTCGCTAATCATGGCCGAGTCAATCTTAACGCGGTACTCCTCTTCAAACCGCCTGGCATACGCGACGTACTGGACCAGCTCCTCTGGCTGGCAAAGTCCCGTCAGCTCATTGTCGTATAATCCATCCAGTCCGATATGGCCGCTGGCAATCGCGTCAAAGAAATGTTTTTTCTGGCCTGGCGTGGCCATCTTCAAAAACTGCTGCGCTTCAATCATGCATTCGAGATTCCAACGAAATTGCGCATCATGCGGATAATGGCGGGTTTGCGCAATGAGCTTGAGCGCGTCCAGCACATAAATGGCGTGCAACCGCAACGCCGCCGGCGCGTAAAACGCGTATCCAATGTCCATGTGCGAATGCGGAAGGATAAAGATCGTCAATGGCCGAACCGGCGTCTGTTGACGGCCTGAATCCGCCCCGGAATTTGGGCTGGCGGCGAACGTGCTGCTGCCCAGGAGCAGCACCGCCATCAGGATTTTCAAGGCGCATCGGAACGTCTGGATGAATGGCATTGGCGAATTCATTTGCCAATTAATACCATCGCATTGGGCTGAACTGAAATTTCTCATTTGCTTCTGGTCCCTGGCCGGTCCTGGACTTTTACGCTTTCTTGCCTTTCTGCATAACTTCAAGCGAGAATATTACGGTCCGAAAGGCTCGCGTTCTCACGCTCTTATTTTCCTCGGCCTGGCGTCACATCCCCGCAAAAACTGGTGCATCCGGCAGGACTTGAACCTGCAACCTTCTGATCCGAAGTCAGAAGCTCTATCCAATTGAGCTACGGATGCATAATAAAATCAAGTATTCCAGAGGCTATTTCAAAAGACAATTGCTGCCACTGATTTATTTTCACAATTCCAAAGTAGGACAAAAGCATTAATTTCGATTTCCAACGCCGCTGAAAGGATTTGCCATGGGCCGCGGTCCACGGCCACGCGGTCAGTATCCCC
>JBOHXA010000740.1:0-1618 GCA_050737335.1 Limisphaerales bacterium
TTGATGTGGTAAAATTCCCTGGCGTCCTTGCGGAACAGGTAAACAGTGGTGGCCCAGTTTTCGTAATAGACCGGCTCGGAAGGATTCAGTTCCACGGCTTTTGCGTAATAGGCAAAGGCATTGGTAACAGGCCCGTTCTCGCCGTAATAGTTCGCCAGGTCATTCCACACCGCGGGATTCCTGGGGTCCAGTTTGCGCGATTTTTCATATTGAGCGCTCGCGCCATCCTCGTCCCCAATGTCTTCAAGGAAGCTGCCATAAGCCAGATACGCCGCCGCGTTGGTGGGATGCTGCTTCAAAAAACCCTCGTAAGCCTGCCGCACCAACTGAAGGCGCGCTCGAATTCTGCGGTTCAGGTCCTGCCTCGATTCTCCGGCACCGTGGGCCGCAAATGCGTTGTTTTCCCGGATCCAGGAATCCACCTGGTCCATGGCCGCGTCGTCCTCCCGCATGATCTTGTCCAGCGCTTCCTGTTCAAGGTTGTTTGTCCCCGAAGCGAGGGCCGCGGGCGCATTGGAAGCCGGATTGGTTTCGCCCTGCGCCACGGCCGCGGCCAGCGCCACGCTGATAAACCCCAAAAAAAAGAATTGCATGCCGGGAACCTAAGCGCAACCGCCCGCCAAGTCGAGGGCATTGGGAAAGACGGGGCCGATGCGCGAATTGCCCAAATTATCGGAATTCCGCCGCCTCACGCTCGGGTCTCTGTCGGGCACCGGGGCGGTCGCTATTTCTCCAGCATCCTCCGGATGGCTTTCAATTCTTTTTGCCGTTCTTTCGAGCTTTCTGGAAATTTCAGTTTCAGATCATTCAGCGTGTCCAGGACAATTTGAGAAATGATCAGCCGGGCGTTCTGTTTGTCATCGGCGGGCACCACAAACCACGGCGCGTGTTCCGTGCTGGTGGCGCTTAAACACCTCTCGTAGGCGTCCATGTATTTGTCCCACAATTCACGCTCCCGGATGTCGTCCCGGCTCAATTTCCAGTTCTTGTGCGGGTCCGCAATACGGGCCAGAAACCGTTTCCGTTGCTCTTCCTTCGACAGGTGCAAATAAAATTTAACCACCCGCGTGCCATTGCGGTGCAAATGCTGTTCCAGTTCCAGGATGGACTGAAACCGGCGCTTCCAGATTTTCGGCGGTTCCACCAGCTTTTCCGGCAGCCCTTCCGGTTCCAAAAGTTCCGGATGCACCCGCACGATCAGCGTTTCCTCATAGTAAGAACGGTTGAAAATGCCGATGCGCCCGCGTTCGGGCAGGCACTTGACGGCGCGCCAGAGAAAATCGTGGGCCAGTTCCTCCCGGCTCGGCTGCTTGAAGCTGAACACTTCGCAACCCTGCGGATTGATGCCGGACATGACGTGCTTGATCGCCCCGTCCTTGCCGGCCGCGTCCATGGCCTGAAAAATCAGCAGCAACGCATGGCGGCTATTGGCGTAGAGCAGGCTTTGCAGCCCACTCATCTCCTCAACGTGCGCCTCCAGGATTTCCTTATAGTGTTCCTTGGACTGATAAAATGCTTCCACCCGCGTGGGCCGCTTCTTGAGGTTGACGTCCTCGTTTTCGCAAACGCGAAACTTGTCAGATTTGATCTTCATCAACAACCGGACGCAACATCCCAT
>JBOHXA010000741.1:0-7885 GCA_050737335.1 Limisphaerales bacterium
GGGGAATGATCTTTTTCTCCCTGATTCCGGGAACGATCGAAGCTTTAAGCGTTGCCACGTCAATTCTTTCTGAACGGAGGCCGGACAAGCCGATTTTTCCAGGCATTCGGGACGCAAAAATTATTGAAAACATTAGCCGTGGCGAATACGTGAAAAATTTCACAAACTTTTCTTGCAAGCGGCATGGCCGTTCATTAGCATCGGCGGCGCGTTTGAAATACATTCGATTTTTCGGCTTATTTTTGACTTGAGGACGAGGTCGCGCTGCGGCGCTCCCAACTATTTGAGATGTCAGCAATTTTTCCGAAGTGGACAAACTGGTTGCCGTTAATTTTAGGCGTCGGCGGGGCGTTGAGCGCCGCGGCTGTGACCGCGGGCGTGACTTACTATTGCACGCCCAAATACTCGCGCGACGGCTATCAGCCAGTGCAGCCGGTGCCATTTTCGCACAAAGTCCATGCGGGCGAACTGGGCATTGATTGCCGTTATTGCCATAACGGCGTCGAAAAATCCTGGTTTTCAAACCTCCCGGGGGCCTCGACCTGTATGAACTGTCACAGCACCGTTTTAAAGAATGATCCGCGCCTGGCCATCGTCCGGGAAAGCGCCGCCACCGGCAAACCCATCGCCTGGGTTCAAATCCATCACGTTCCTGAATACGCTTATTTCAACCATTCGGTCCATGTTGCCCGCGGCATTAGCTGTGTGGAATGCCACGGCCGGGTGGACCAGATGGATGAAGTGCATGAAGTCAAGCCCTTGAGTATGAGCTTTTGCCTCAATTGCCATCGCAACCCCGCCGCCTATATCCGTCCGCCGTCCAAAGTCACAGATTTAGGCTGGCAATGGAGCCCGGACCCGGACCGGAATGCGCAAATGCAATGGAAATTTGGAACAAATGCCGTTCAAAACTGGAAGGTGCAAAAGCTTGAAAGTTGCTCGACCTGTCACCGGTAAAGAGATGGAAATGAATTCAAATTTCACCAATTCAACGCCTGAAATGACCGGCCGCCGTTATTGGCGGAGCCTGGATGAACTGGCCGATACCCCGGAATTCAAGGAGTGGTTGCACCGCGAATTTCCCAAAGGGGCCAGCGAATGGACGGATGATGTTTCGCGCCGGCATTTCCTGAAAATCATGTCGGCGTCTTTTGCGATGGCGGGGCTTGGAGTGGCGGGCGCAGGTTGCCGCCGGCCGCTCGAAAAGCTCGAGCCGTTTGGAAAACAGCCTGGAAATTACGTTTTTGGCACGTGTGAACGTTATGCCACCGCCATGCCCACCCGCGCCGGCGCGGCGCCCCTGGTGGTGACCGCTTACGACAACCGCCCGATAAAAATTGAAGGAAACGCAACCTTTCCGGGCAGCAACGGAGGCACCGACCGCTACGCCCAGGCTTCGATTCTCAATCTCTATGATCCCGACCGCGCGCGCCGATTCCTGGCGGGGAATAAGGAAGTTTCGCGCGAGGATGCGCTGAAATTCCTTGATGATTTGTCATCGCAGATGGCGGGAAACGGCGGACAAGCCGTGGCATTCCTGGCCGAATCCAGCACTTCGCCCTCCCTCGCGCGGCTGCAAAAGATCATCGCCGGCAAATTCCCAAAATCGCAATGGTTCACATTTGACGCGATTGATTCGGCGATACATCAGAAGTCGGCCACCCAGGCGTTTGGGCATTCGGTCAAACCCCAATTCCATTTCGATAAAGCCAAGGTCATTCTCTCGCTCGATTGTGATTTCCTGGGCGGCGAAGATGATTGCCATAATCACATCCAAACGTTCGCCGCCGGGCATAAGGCGGGCGAAAAGATGAGCCGGCTTTATGTCATGGAAGCGTTGTTGACGCTGACGGGTATGAATGCCGACCATCGCCTGCGAGTTCCGGCCAGTTCCATTGGCGCCATTGCCACTGCAATCCTGGCCCGGGTCAAAGGCTCTTCAGCATCGCTTCCGCCTGGTGTTCACGAGCAATGGGTCACGGTTTGCGCGAAGGATGTCATCGCCGCCGGCAAAAACGCCCTCGTGGTGGCCGGCCAGCGCCAGCCCAGGGAGGTTCATTTGCTTGCTTATGCGATCAATTCCGCGCTGGGCGCAGTCGGGCACACGGTCACTTTGTGCGCGGCGGAAAAAACTCCCGAAGGCGATTTCAACAGCGCAACGCCTGACACCTGGATCATCCTGGGCGGAAATCCGGCATATTTTCTGAATAAGCTCGGCGCGGCAAAACCTCAAAGAATCGTCCGGTTAGGCTATTACGAGGACGAAACCGCCGCCGTGAGCGACTGGCATTTTCCAGCGGCCCATTACCTCGAATCCTGGGGTGATGGTCGGACCTACAATGGCACTTTGGTTCCAATTCAGCCGCTCATTCAGCCGATGTTTGGCGGAATAACCGATCTGGAATTTCTTGCCCGGCTTGCGGGCGAATCACAAACCAATCCTTACGACATTGTCAGGACGACTTTTGGCGGCGCCGATGAAGAATGGAAGCAGTTCCTGTTCAATGGATTTCTGAAAGCGGCCTCAAAATCGGAAAAATATTCATTTAACGGCAGCGCCCCTTCCGTCTCCTGGCCTGCGGCCCCTTCAGGCGCGGGTCTCGAGGTCATTTTTTACCGCGACGCGAAGACGGATGACGGTTTTTACGCGAACAATGGCTGGATGCAGGAATTGCCGGAACCCGTCACAAAAATAACCTGGGACAATTCGGTGCTTATCAGCCATAAGACCGCCCGCGCGCTTGGCCTGAAGAACGGCGACATGGTTGAAATTTCTCTCAACGGCCGCGTGGTCGCAGGCCCCATCTGGACGCAGCCAGGCATGGCGGACTATTCACTGGGACTGGCGCTGGGCTACGGTCGTGAAAAAGCCGGACGTGTTGGCACCGGCGTGGGCTTTAACGCGTACAAAATTTTCAAAGGCAAATATATCGAAACCGGCGCGACCCTCCGCAAGACAGGGCTGACGCACGTTATTGCCACGACGCAAACGCATTGGTCAATGGAAGGGCGGCCGGCCGTTCGTGAAGCCAATTTGGACGAGTTCATTGAGGCGGAAGGCAAACATCAAAATTTTGCCGACGAATTTAAAAGCAAAGAGCCGCCGCTGGTCCTGCCGCTCTATCCCAATCCGCTCGACGAAGCGAAGAAAACAGCGTACCAGCAATGGGGCATGGCTGTGGATTTGGGCGCATGCGTCGGCTGCGGCACCTGTGTATTGGCCTGCCAGAGCGAGAACAATATTCCCATCGTGGGCAAAGACCAGGTCCTGCGCGGCCGTGAAATGCACTGGATCCGCATTGACCGGTATTACACGACTGACCCGAAGCGAAAATATAATCCCACGCTCTTGGACTGGAATGCCGATGAAAATCAAGCGGATGACCAGCAGCAATTCGAGAACTGGATTGAAGACGTGCAGGCGGTGACGCAGCCGATGTTTTGCCAGATGTGCGAGGCCGCTCCGTGCGAAAACGTTTGCCCGGTCAATGCGACCTCGCACGACCAGGAGGGCTTGAACGTGATGACGTACAACCGCTGCATCGGCACGCGTTATTGCTCCAACAATTGCCCCTATAAGGTCCGCCGCTTCAATTATTTCGATTATAACAAACGTCCGCTCGAGGACTTGAAAGGGCCGCTCTATCCCACACCCATCCTGCATGCGACCAATGGCAAATGGGACCTGGCGGCGTGGTGGATAGACCGTCAGGCGCCGATGCGTTCGCAGGACGCGTGGGATCTCATTAAACTCTCCAAGAACCCGGATGTGACCGTGCGCATGCGCGGCGTGATGGAAAAATGCACCTATTGCATCCAACGCATCCAGCAGGCGGAAATCGCGCAGAAAGTCAAAGCCGGCGCCTCGGGCAATATCCGTTTGAAAGAATCCGAGGGCACCATCCCAAAGACCGCCTGCCAGCAGGCTTGCCCGGCCGGTGCCATTGTATTCGGCGATATCACCGACCCGGAGAGCAAGGTTTCAAAGTGGAAAAAACAACCGCGCAATTATTCGGTGCTTGCCGAATTGCTGACCAAACCGCGCACGACCTATCTGGCGCGCGTCCGCAACCCAAACCGCGAAATGCCGGATTATCACGAGCCTTACAGCACGGAAGAATACAGAGCATTCGGCGGTGATATTCAAACGCCGGCAAGCTAAGAAAGAGAAATGGCTGAATCTGCTGCACAATTTGGATCGGGCGCAAAAATTGAAACGCTGGAATCCCTGGCGCCGCCGGCGGAGCTGCGGCGCATGACACCGGTTCCCAGGCAGAGCCTGGGCTGGCTGACGGACAGGCTCACCGCCTTTAACGATGGCAAAACGCCCATCTGGTGGTGGGTCCTCTTTGTCCCGACATCTCTGGCGGCAACCGTCGTTTTGCCGTGCGCACTGATCTATAAGATTTCTGTCGGCGTCGGTGTTTGGGGCAATAACATGCCGGTGATGTGGGGATGGGACATTATCAATTTCGTCTGGTGGGTGGGTGTGGCGCATGCGGGCACGCTGATCTCGGCGATGCTGTTCCTGACGCGGCAGCATTGGCGCACGGTGATTGGCCGGGCAGCGGAAGCAATGACCGTCTTTTCCGTCATGATGGCCGGTTTGTATCCCGCGATCCACGTGGGACGCTCGTGGTTTGACTGGTTTATGGTCCCGCTGCCCTGGTATGAAGACGTTTGGCCAAACTTCCGTTCGCCGCTGATGTGGGACGTTTTCGCGGTCAATACCTACCTGATCGTCTCGACGACGTTCTGGTACATGGGCCTGATTCCGGACCTGGCGCTGATGCGCGACCGGGCGAAAACGCCGGTGCGCAAATTCCTGTACGGGGTCTTTGCCCTGGGTTGGATCGGCTCGGCCCGGCAGTGGCACAATTATGAAAAAGCCTATCTCGTGCTCTCCGGCTTATGCACGCTGCTGGTCTTTACGGTCAGTTCCATCGTAGGCATGGACTTTGCCACCGCCCAATTGGCCGGGTGGCACGAAACCATTTTCCCATTCTATTTCGTGGCCGGCGCCGTCTGTTGCGGCTTTGGCATGATGCTGGTCTTGCTCATACCACTCCGGAAATGGTGCAAACTCGAAGACATCATCACCAAAGGCCACATAGACAAAATTTGCAAAATGACACTCATGATGTCCTGCATCATGGGCTACATCTATCTCGTGGAATTTTTCATCGCCTGGTATTCGGGCAATCCTTACGACGCCTGGGTGTTCGGCCATCGTATGTTCGGCCATCAATACTGGTACGGGGGCTGGATGATGATCGTGGTCAACGCCTCGCTGCCGCAGTTGTTCTGGTTCAAATGGTTCAGGCAGCATCTCTGGGCCGCTTTTATCATTGGGCTTATCCTGAATGTTGGCATGTGGTTCGAGCGATTCGTCATCATTGTCGGTTCGCTTTACCAGGATTTCCTGCCGGCCAATTGGGGTGTCTATTATCCCACCTGGGTGGACGGCGCGGTGTACGCGGGCACGCTTGGCGCGTTTTTCATGCTCTATTTGCTGTTCGTCCGTTTCCTGCCCATGGTTCCCGTTTCAGAAGTTAAAGGTGTCTCTCCCGAGGGAAACGTCAATCGGCCGGTCAATGCGTTGAAAGGACCCAGGCCATGAGCGAAAAAAATTACGGCATGTCGGCTGAATTCGATTCCGCCGCGGAGGTCCTCTCCGCCGCCAAAAAGGTGCGCGATGCCGGCTACCGGCGCTGGGATGTGTTTTCGCCATTTCCCGTCCACGGCCTGGATAAGGTGATGGGCTTGCCCAATTCCAAAGTGGGCTGGTTCGCCTTTGTGTTCGGCGCGGGGGCGTTCATCGGCACGATGCTGATGATCTGGTACATGAATGATTTCCAATATCCGATTGTGATCGGAGGCAAACCTCTGTTCAGCCCGCCGATGTCCGTGGTGCCTTCGTACATCCTGCTGGTGCTCGCGGCGGGCGTCGGCACATTTATCGGCATGGTTGCCCTGAACCAGTTGCCGCGCCACCATCACCCCCTCTTTGCAAATAAACGTTTCGAACTGGTATCGCGTGACAAATTTTTTCTGGTGATCGGCTCCAACGATCCCAAATTTTCTGAAACCGAGACGCGAACAATGCTCGAACAGGCCGGAGGCAGCCAGATCGAAATGGTGGAGGACAAATAATGCGCGATACTGTTTCCATCGTCATTTCCTTCGCCTTGATTGGCGCGGCGCTCGGCGCGGCCTTCGTGGGCATTGCCGGGTTCCGCGGCAGTCTTTCGCGCAAGCCTCCCATTCAAGTTTTCGCGGACATGGACGAACAGCCTAAATTGCAGCCGCAAAAACCGGCGGCCATCGTGGCCAATGGCGTCAGTTCGCAATTACCGGTTCCCGGCACCGTGGCGCGAAGCCAGCCGATTCAAACCGTGGACGGCCCGGTTTACCTTTTCCAGGATGCCCCGCTAAACACCGGACGCGTCGCGGGAACAACCAATTTTGTGGAAACGAATCCTCTGCCGGTCACCCGCCGGCTGCTCGCGCGCGGGCGCGACCGTTTCGACATCTACTGCTCCCCGTGCCATGGCCGCCTGGGCGACAGCAACGGCATCACTAAAAAGATCGGGGATATGCCCGCGGTCGCAAATCTGCACGACGAACGAATCGTCACCATGCCCGACGGAGAGATTTTCTACACCATAACGCATGGCAAAAACACCATGGGCCCCTACGGCCCGCTGGTTCCCACGCCGGACCGCTGGGCCATCGTCGCCTATGTGCGGGCGCTGCAATTGAGCTGGCTGGGCACAACCAATGATTTATCCGCGGAGCAACAAGCCGCGCTGAAATAATGAAAGACGAAAGAGAAGATTTGCCGCCGCCGCTGGACTTGTCCGTCTGGCGCGGTGCGCCCGCTGTTTTGATGGTCATCGGCGGAATTCTTTCACTCATCGGCTTATTTTCCACGCCTCATCACTTCGGCCGGGAATTTGGCTATTGCTGGCTGACGGCGTTCATGTTCTTTTTGACGCTTGCGCTTGGCTCGCTTTTCCTGACGATGATTCATCATCTCACGGACGCCGGCTGGTCTGTCGCAACGCGCCGATTCTGCGAGCACATTGCTTCGCTGCTCTTTCCCTGGCTGGCGGTTTTGTTCATCCCCGTCATATTGCTCGCGCCGCAGATTTATGGCTGGCTGCGGCTCAGTCCCGTCGGTGATCGCGATTTGACCGCCAAGCTCCCGGCCTTTACCTACGTGGGTTTTGTCGTGGGAACGGCTATTTTCTTCGGCATCTGGTGGCTTTTGACCGGCCGCATCACGTATTGGTCTTTGCGGCAGGACGTGACCGGCGAGGTCCTGTGCACCCGCAAAATGCGTTTTCATTCCGGCTGGGGAATTCTCGCTTTCGCGGCGACGGTGACGCTGGCGCCAACGCTTTGGATGGAATCCTTGCAATACCAATGGTCTTCGACCATCTACGGTTTGTATATGTTCGCTTCCTGTGGATGGGTCGCCCTGGCCACGGCCTACGTTATTACGGCGCTTTTGCAACGGCAGCGTGTGCTGACAGACGTTTTGAAAGACAACCAATTTTATTATCTGGGCACTCTGTTTTTCGCTTTCACCCTGCTCGAAGCTTATTTCGAATTTGCTCAATATTTCGTTATTTGGAACGGCAATGTGCCGGACGAAACATTTTGGTATCTGATGCGTGAGAAAGGTTTGTGGTGGACCGTGAATATGTTTCTAATCTTCGGCCATTTCTTCGCCCCGTTCATTCTGTTGCTCTCGGCCCGCTCCAAAATCAAATTTAAAATCATGCTGCCGGTTTGCCTCTGGGCCTGGCTGATGCATTACCTGGACCTGGCCTTCAACATTTACCCCGTCATTCACTCGGACACCTACCCGGTCCGCTGG
>JBOHXA010000742.1:0-4557 GCA_050737335.1 Limisphaerales bacterium
GCGAAATGAAGGACAAGTTCCGCGAAAATTTTGAAATCATCCGCAGCGATGTATTGCGTGCAAACTATGATGCAAATCCGTGGCAGGATAAAAATCAAGTCATCACGTCCGTTTCGTGGGTTTCGCGTATCGAAGACGCCAAGGAAAGCCTTGATATGTATAAAAGATGGTTTTGTTTTGAGTGTTGATCGGGTCGTAAGCCACTTCGCGTCTTATTTCAATCGGACACGGTTGTATGCGTCCCAATGCGACATGTCCGACAGAATCACCTGATCTCCGACCTGTAGCCGTTTCAAAATTTCAATCGTGGTCACCGAGGCGCGGCCAACTTCGACAGGCACCCTGATGGAAAAGGAAACGAAACTGTTATCCTGTGTTATGTTCCGTTACGCCACTGTTACCGCTCAACCATTTTGAATTGAATGGAACGACATTTGCCTATCCAATCCGCAACGCGGCAATATAATTCCGTCCGTGCCCGACGGAAACAACCCCAGCATTCCTTTGCGTCCGGCCGGACTTGTCACCATCCTGCAATTAGCGGATGGCCAAATTGAAGCAGTCAAAGCGGTCATCGCTGGTGGATGCCTCGAATTTTTTGGCCGAGCGCCGGCTGGATTTCAAGATACCGCCTTGGTCGTTATAAAAACGGGCCGGGCGCACTATATGGAGAAATTTCTGTAAAATGAATAAAGGCCACTGGACACTGAGCCTTCCGCTTCTCAGAATGCGTCATGCGAATGAGGTTGTATCTTTTAGCCCTGCCCGCCACGGTTGTTTTAACGGGCTGCACAACAATTTTGCCCATGACTAAAGACCAATTCGCCTGTTTTAAGGGCTTCGACAAATTTTCAAAGTTCACGCGATCCACGAATGCCAATGGCGAGACAGTTTTGCTTTCGCCGCGCATCAAAGCTGGAATGGATTGGAACGAACTGATCGTGTCCTGGAACGCAGATGCTCCCACCGGAACGTTCGTCAATGTCCAAGCGCGGGCGATTGCGCCAGATCACAAGACAAAATTTTACACAATGGGCCTTTGGTCGCCGGACAACGCGGCGTTTCCGCGGACGAGCGTTCGTCATCAAAAGGATGCGGACGGCGACGTACGGACCGATACCCTGGAACTGTCGCAATTCGCCAACGCGGCGCAGATTCGCGTGACCCTCGGCGGCGCGAACGGCGCGCGTCCGTCCCTGAAATTTCTCGGGCTTTCATTCTCAAATACGAAAGTCACGCCGCCAGTTTGTGCGCCTGATCTTGAGGCGTGGGGAAAAGTCATTGCAACGCCCGAGAAGTCGCAAAATGCTTATCCGGAGGAAGAAGGCTGGTGCAGCCCGACCTCGCTGACGATGGTCCTGGAACGTTGGGCCAATGTGCTAAATCGTCCGGAAATGAATCTGGATGTGCCTCAGGTGGCCGCCGCGGTGTATGACGAGGCCTATCACGGGACGGGAAACTGGCCGTTCAATACGGCGTTTGCGGGCAGCTTCAAGGGAATGCGCGCTTACGTAACCCGCTTCAACTGCATGTCTGAATTAGAGAGATGGATTGGCAGGGGCATTCCCGTGATTATTTCGGCGCCTTGGGGCATGCTCGACCCCATCCGGGCTTCGACCGGAAATGGCCATCTAACCGTATGCATTGGATTCACAAAAGATGGCGACGTGGTTGACAATGACCCTGGAACAAACCCCAGGAAAAGTGTGCGGCACATCTATAAACGCAAGGATGTCATCCGCGCCTGGGCCAGGTCGCACAATACGGTTTACCTGATATATCCGGTTTCCGCCAAGATTCCCAAAGATCGGTTCGGGCAATGGCAGGCCGCGTTAAAACGTTAAAAAGTTGAAACGGGCGGAGTACCGTTCCAGCTATCCAGCTATCGTAGAACTTTTGCCCAACCCAAGGTTGACGCGATGCAGAGTTTCTTCTTCGAAATATCCATGAACCAATTTCTTCAATGAGTTGGCAGCCTGTTCTTCCCGTCGAATTCGGCATGGAATTCACGTGTCAGCAGGGACCAAGGCCGGGGCGTCCGCCGGTTTGGCGCGTTTCCCGGGACGATTGAATCGTTTTTTCAGGCGGAGACAGGGACGTTCCACCACATAATAAGAGAACATGGTGGCAGCGGCGGCCAGCGGGACGGCGATCATTCGCCAATGCTCGGGATCATGCACCCGCATTATCCGAAATATTGGAAAGTGCCAGACGTAAAACCCATATGAAATAGTTCCGAGGTAAGCCAGCGGAGGGCTTCCAAGTATCCAATGAATTACGCTCTTTGGAGAATAAACCAAATGCACAATGAGAATCGCTGTAAAGACGGAGGTCAGGAACCAGCCCACTTCATACATCCAGTAATCGTGGATGCCCTGTCGGGCCAGCCAAATCAATCCATAGATGGAAATCGCCGCAGCCAGATACAGTGTCCATTGGAGCCAACGCCGCCGCGGCAGCAATCGAGATGAGATGACAATGCCGATAGCGCAACCGGTCAGAAGGGAATCGCCGCGCGTATCCAACCCGCGCGAGAGCCGCCAAAAATTGTTCAACGCCGGGGTGCCTAATTCCACGTACATCGCCCGCACGAATGCCAGGGACAGGGCTGCCAATACCGTCCACCACAACAATGACGTTTTGGATCGCGTCCGCCACAGCAACAGGACGAGTATGGAAGGCCAGAGAAGATAATACTGCTCTTCAATGGACAAAGACCACGTCTGGGCAACAAAATTCAGTCTTTCGCCAAGGCCGAAAATCTGCCCCCAGTTCGTCCAATAAAATAAAGCTTCAAAGATATAATGGAAATCCTTCGCGATCCTTTCCGGCGGGTTTGCCAGGCACGTATAAAGCGCAAAAAATGAGAGCATCGCAACAAGAGTTGGCAACAACCGCAACGCGCGGCGATAATAAAAATCTTTGAAATTAATGGCGCCTGAATCGTTCCACTCTGTCATTAAAAGCCATGTGATTAAGAATCCGCTCAAGACAAAGAACGCGTCAACGGCTGTGAGTCCGGCGGTAGGGTTCAAGAAATCCAAATGGCAGAGGCAAACGAGCACCATGCCGATGCCCCGTATGCCATCGAGGCTCCTGACGTATCTGGGCCGAAAATAATTTATCGCCGGATCTGGAAAACTGCCTCCGACGTCGGAGGCATTTTTTGTATTCGGATCGGCCATGCCAACACTTGCTACGGTTTTTGCACTGTATTGGATACTAGAAACGCGGAAGGCGAAAGTCCACGGTATATTCAAATACGGGCTTTGCTCGATGCGCTCAATCGCCTCTATAAACGGCGCGCGCGGTGCATGTCTCGGCCACGACGACCTCTATCAGCAGGGGCAAATTCGGCTTGAGTTTCCGCCAGATCCACACTGCGATATTTTCGCTTGTGGGATTCTCCAGGCCGCGGATTTCGTTGAGATAGTAATGGTCCAGCTTTTCCCAAATCGGATGGAACAGCGCCGAGATATCCGCGTAATCCATGAGCCATCCGGTCGTTTTGTCGCATTGGCCAGCGATTGCGATCTCGACTTTGAAACTGTGACCATGCAGGCGCCGGCATTTGTGTGACTTTGGCAAACGCGGCAGCAGATGCGCCGCTTCAAATTGAAAGGTTTTTCGCAATTCCATGTTCATAACTCGATTTCCATATCGGTCCAGGCGACTAGATCGCCGAGCGGCGGACGGCCATCGTGCCGCCATGTCAGCGGCGGATTCTGCATCTGGCCCAGCGGGCATAGCCGCGCGGCGCCCCAATGCGCCAGTTGCGCCGCGAGTTCCGGAACAGTCTCCGGCGGGGCAGCAACGCCAATCGTCGAAACTTTTTCACGTACCGGGTCCGCGCTTTCCAAAAGCGCCTTCAAATCTGAAATGGGTTTCACGTAGATAAAGCGGTTCAGGCAGGAAAGCTGGAACCGCGGATCTGCTTCAAAAATCACTGTCCACGCCGTTGAACCTGCGCTCCACCAATGGCGGGTGCCCTCGGGAGAATGGGCGCCGCGGATTTCATAAATTGCCCGGCGCGACGCGATGGCGGCGGATTCTTCCGGCGATATTTCGCCGCGCGGTTCAATGGTTTCCCGGCGCGCCAATTCATCCGCCAGCAATTCCGCGAAATGTTCCGGGGAAACATCGCCACCGGCCTGAACGTAAATAGCGTGCGGAGAGAGACAGCCAAGCTGGTTCCACGCCACGACGTCGTCCGCCGCCGCCACAATGATCTTTTCCGTCCGTGACACGGACCAAATTTCTCCGGCAACGAAGCCGAAACTCACGCGATGCCCGTAGCCCAGAAAGCGAATGCGTCCTGGAAGTCCGGCGCGAATGCTATCGAGCGTTTCGTCGTTGCCCGTGGCCGTCACGCAATCTGCCTGGGCGAAAAGGGCCTTCTCCAATTCGGCATTGCCCCCCCGCCATTCGGCCACTTCCATGCACGCGCCGAGTTTCGGGTCGGCCTCGTAAAGGGAATGGGCAAACAGCCGCGGAACAAAAGAACTGCCGCTGGCGCATTTCAAGAATTGGGCCGAGCGCGTCAGCAACCCTAAAATG
>JBOHXA010000743.1:0-2539 GCA_050737335.1 Limisphaerales bacterium
TTGACACCGCTCAACTGGAAAAAGGCCCGCCAGAAATCCCTCCTACAGGCCGCTTGATCTCAATCGGCTCCAATGTCCCAAAGCATCTTCCACGCCCTCAATAGGAGGCGGCTAAATCACCGCTTACCGCTATATCGAGGATTCCCGCTAAGAGGTGATCAGACAAGAAACGGCTTTTGCGCGCGCAATCGGCCAGCCTCTTCCGATCATGGCACCGGCACGCTCGTGAGAGGGGCAAGATAGCTTACGTCGAACCCCGCGCCCGCCGGGTCCTCGCTAAACGGCGGCCATGAGGGGTGGCTTTGGAAGGTGACAGGCAAAATGGTGCATGTGCGGCTTTTCCACATGTGAATTTCCGAATGGCCGTCGGCAAAGGCGATGCCGCAGGCGCCATTGTGGTATGAAGCCGGCAAATCATTCCAGGCGCCGGCGCTCCACTGCGAAATTTCCGTGTGCGGATCGCTTTGGAGGAAGCCGTCGTTGATGCTGTCGGGATGTTCGTCCACAATCACAAATAGCTCCGATGGATGCACAATACTGGCGCCGGTCATGAACTGGCGAAATCCTGGAAAGGTTCCATTGACGCCGCTGGACGGGGCAACTTCGGGGGGCACATTGGCGCCGCAAAACATGTTCATTGAATACGAGCGCGGGCGGTACGTCATGCCCTTTGCCACTTGTACCGGGCTGACGTAATGGTCGGCGGGACACTTGTACACGCTAATGCTCCCGACATATTGAAAAAATGGCGCCTTGACGATGCCGTCAATGTTGGTGACCGGATTGCCGGCCACATCCGTGGCTTGCCACGACATGACGTTGTTGACCCAACTACGATAGGTTTTTTGTTGCTCTTCTTTTGCGGGATAGCCGCCGCCGTAATTATTAACCAGTTTGTCGTTGTTGTCCTGGGAATACTGGAGCCAGCCAATCATGAGTTGCCGGGCATTGTTCATGCATCCGGCCGCTTCCGCTCTAATTCTTGCCGCATTCAATACGGGCAGGAGGATCGCCGCAAGAATGGCGATAATGGCAATCACAACCAGGAGTTCGATCAGAGTAAAACCCTGGCGCGTTCCTGGCGAAACGGCATTCCGTTTAATGCCGTTTCCGTAAGCGAAGCTGATTTTTCCGGATTGCATAATGCTTATTGCTGGAGCTGCAGCCGGAAGAATTGCCGGTGTCCGGTAATGGGATTGGTCACGACGTTGTCGCCGTTGAGCACGACAGGAGGAATTGAATTGCTGATCCAGTCAACGGGTGGGACGAGGCTGGTGGCCGATTCCAGGTAAAAGCCGGGAATCTCGAGCCATGACAGGACCGAGTTGCTGCCGGACAATTGGATGGCTAGATTCAATCCTTGAATTGTCATGCTGCTGATTTCGAAATTGTCGGCTGTGTCATTTGGCCCGGTGGATTGGTTGTCCCAAAGCCGGTAGTTCACGTAATTGATCGGCAAATTTGTCGAGGCGAAATCTCCGGTTTGCGTGTAGGCGTTGGCGGGATCGGCCAGCGGCGTCATGGTAAACGAGTAGGTGTTCGTCGAGAGCAGCGTCAGATCGAACTTCATGCCCGCGGCGGTATCGGTATCGGCCAGTGGCGTAAAAGTGGTGCCCGATTCATCCACAGCCTTCCAGTTGCTGCTAAAATAGTTGAATACCAACAGCCTGAGGGCGGACGTGTTGACGAGAGCGGGCAAATTGGTCGTGCCGTTGCCGAACAAAATATCGAATCCGCGATAAAAGGTGTACGCCGTGGGGTTCTGTATGATTGTTTCGAACGTCTGACCGGGCTGCAATCCGCCGGGGATGGACCGGCCCGCGATGCTGATGCCATTATTTGTCAGGTTAAAGAGGGTCCAGGAAGTTCCAATTGCGGCGGCGCTGCTCATTATTTGTTGCGCGCCGGGGTCCGAGGTATTGTTGGTCCCGGTTTCGGTCCCATCGAAGCTCCAGGGGCCGAAGCCATACCCGCCGTTTTGGCCGGTTGACCAGCCGGAGCCGTACGTCGGATTGGTCGCGTAGTCGGCGGCGACGAAGCTTTGCGCGGGAGCGCTTCCGGTTAGAAGGGTTGTGGCGCCGGCTACGGCGCAGGCTGCGGTGATCGTCTGAGGGATAAAATGACTTCGCATGCTTTATCTGGATTATCTTTTCGCCCGTCTTATGTGACATGGCTTCTTCATGGGACTCAATTAATCTAACGAAATGGCGCTATTAACGCTATTGCTCAATTGGACTATATTAATGCTGAAAACCGCCCCGCGGAGGGTCGGGGGCCCGCGAACGAGGTGCTGCGCTCGTTGCGGCGCTGAACCCCGTTTTCTCCATGAATGGTAGCTGATGGGTTGGGCGGCGAGCCACGCCGTACGTTTGTTCCGCGAGGAGTTAGTCAGAGCGGACTCACCCTCCTTCGCGAAGGCTGCGGAGGGCAGGCGTCCGCCGCCAGGTGGATGGGGCATGACACATTTGTTGGGCATAGTGAATACAACCAAGGCAGAAAGTGCGGTTTTGCTGGAAAATCGAGAACAATGGCTGTGTCG
>JBOHXA010000744.1:0-2630 GCA_050737335.1 Limisphaerales bacterium
CCATCGAACAGGATGAAGAGGATGCGCAACCAAAATTCTCTCCCAGTGTAATGATCCGGTCGAAAAACCGATTCGATTGCGACCAACCGAAATGACATCGTGCCTGCCTCAACCCCATGCCCGATCAATTTCCTCTTTCGCCTCAGCCCAAAGTTTGTCGTCCCGTCGCACCTCCTCAATCCGCGCCTCAACTTCGGACGCTGACAGGTAACGCGCCGTCGCGCTGCGGAAATCCTCACTGCTGTAACCCCTCCCTACTCGCATCTTAACCCGGAAAGAAAAAGATTTGACTCCATAAGGCCGCAGGAGCTGGGACAATCGGTACTCGTCAAGCGCCGCATATTTCATGGCTAAGGCTCGCATCGCGAAGTCTTCCTGCTGTAAATATTTGAGTAGATCGCGGGTATAAATCCTTTTCCGTCCGCTTAGCTCAAAGATGACATGGATGTCCCGAAGCAGTTCCATTCCAGAACCTCTTCCCTGCGCGTTGGAAGCCAGGGTCAGCGCGGCGCCATGAAGCTTCCGCTCCCACTCCTCCCCGGCTAGGCGGGCGATCACGTAAAGCGGATCAAACGTGTCCGCTGCCCGGTCATTCAGGCCCTCCCCGTGAATCTTCTCGCTCCGGCTGATTGCATCCCGATGATCCAGCGCAAAACGCGCGCATCTGGCCTTGATATCCAACGTGTTTAACTCGGCCAGTGGCGCGCGTTTCTCGGCGACCAGTTTGCGGGTCATCGACACAACGATTGAACGATCAGAGACCGTATCCGGCACTTTCCCGATCATCGCAATCGCTTTCGGACACCAGCAACTATACCGTTCCAGGCCCGAATCATGCCTCTCGTCCAGTCCCGGCCGCAAATCGCCAGGGCTGCGCCCGTGAAGGAGCGGGGGCTGCGAAAATGATTTCGTTTTCCTTTTCGACAAACGCAGCACATAAGCCGTCCGCCACGTGTTGCCGGAATTGATAACGCCGCGCATCGTGCCATTGCCGGCCAAAAACGTGTCGGCCTCATCAATAAATAGCGTCGGGCCGCAGGCATCAATGGCGCGGAACAGAGCGCTAACGGTGACATTGGAGGCAATTAACGGTTTATTTGCCATCGCCGCCAGAACGGTCAGCAACGTAGTCTTCCCGCACCGCTTCTCCGGTGACTCTATCGCCACGTACGCCACCGTATCGCGCAATTCAAACACATACGTATGCGCCACCCAAACCGCCAACGCCGTCGCTGCCGCCTCACTCAATACCACGTGTCGCTTGATGATCCCTTCAATTTCCACAAGTAGTTCGCCAATGCCCACTGACTGCGAATGCGGCGCTACCGGCTCAAAAATGAAGGTTTCCTTTTTGCTTTCGCTAATGCCAATTTGATTTTGATTTTTCATAGACCCCGATTTTCGCGCGAAGGGTTGGACAAATGCTGTCCAACATGAAAATAATTTCGTCCCCTCCTCCGCGCAATACCAGCTCACACGGCTCTGACAAAACTCCCCAAAACACGTAGCAACCCCGTAGCGGATTTGTCGCGGATTTGTAGCACCTTAAGTCGTTGATGCCCGGAAATGTAGCAGATGTAGCGGACTTTTGGACCTCATCTGCAAATATATGACGATCACCGATCGCCAATCACCGAATCCACCCACCCGCCTCCGGCCCCCGTGATATTCGTCCAAACCGCCGCTGAACTATTATCCACCGCGGCCGAAAATATTTCTGCTTCCTGTGAGCCGCCTGGCCGTTGACCGTCACAACGTCCGAGAAGGGCAGGTGGGCCGCACCCAGAAGCGGCTTTTTCGTCGGGATCGCTTTTCTGTTTTTCCCCTTTGGAATTCCCTGGTCAGCCGCCAATGAGGCATCCGGCGCCATTATGGGTCGAATAACCACCCTGCATGGCAATGGCTTTACGCCCCGGAGAACGCCTGAAGAATATTCCCCGCCCTTGCGCTCCGCGGCCAATGGGTTATGATCGCGCCCGGATCAAGGAAGAATGAGCCAACAATTAAAGATCCTCTATCTTGAAGACGATCCCGGAGACGCCGCGCGCGTGGAAAGCCAATTGCGCGAAGGCGGATTATCGTTTGAATTGCGACGGGCCGACACGCGGGAAGCGTTTTTGGCCGGGCTTGAGCAGCGTCCGGACGTGATTCTTTCGGACCACGGCCTGCCCGCGTTTGACGGCCTGGCGGCATTCGGAAACGCGCGGGAAAAGTGCCCGGACACGCCGTTTATTTTCGTCACCAGCGCCCTGACCCGGGAAATGGAAATCGAGAAACTGCTGGGCGGCGTGGCCGATTATGTGCGCAAAGACGAGTTGGATTATCTCATCGTGGCCCTGCGCCATGCTCTGCGTGAAGCCCGGGAATCCCGCGTGCGCCGGGAAAGAGTCCGCGCCTTTTTTGAAGCGCCGTTGGAAGGCAAAATGGAACTCCTGCCGATTTGTTCAAGCTGCAAGAAAATCCGGAACAAACGAAACGAATGGCAGCCCATGGAAATTTTCTTCCTGGAAAACTTCAACATTGGCTTTACCCATGGGATTTGCCCCCATTGCTTTTCGCGGAACCTGTGACCTGAACGCGAGGGACGGAAGGCGCATGGAAATCAAGACCCGTAACCCCGTCCCCAAGAC
>JBOHXA010000745.1:0-5273 GCA_050737335.1 Limisphaerales bacterium
GTGCAGCCTCCGTCCCAGTTCACCGGGCTCACCTTGCCAGCTAACTACGACCTTGTCTTCCAGCAAACTTCGCCTCACGGGGAGCGTCACCCTCCAATCAGTTCGATCGGTTTCTTCCTCAGCCAACATGAAAAAATAAACTGTAAGATTCTTCTGATCCTTACGCCAAGTGTAAAGAGCGCGATTTCCAGCCGAAAAGGATGGCCGCCGTCCTCCGGATGTACAATGAATCCAGCCCCGCTGCCTGTGAAATGAACTCGCCGGTCCTTGGTCATAAAAATCAAAAAAAGCCGTGCCATTTCAGCTCGCCCCTTGCGCGCCTGCTGCCCCCCAACACCGCCAACAGTCAAACGGCATCGGTTTTAATATCGGAATCAAGGTCAGACACGCTAATAATTGAAGACGCTGGCCATCTGCTGCCTGCCAAATCAGGGTTTCAAAAAGTTCCAAAAGGTTCCAACTGCCCTTATTGAACATGCCCCGTGAGTATGAATATATTCTGGTGAGATGAAAGCAGGACTCATAGCCCCAAACCAACATGATTAAATCTACGAAACCCGGACGAGTATCCGCTTTTACCCCCGCCCTCATCCACCCCGCCTCCAGGCTCGTCGCCAACGACATCCCAATCCGCGTCGCTTTGAACCCGTTACCCCTGGCCGCCTGCAAAAGGCAACTCCAGAGACACCCCCAACTCGCCTCCATCCAATCCGCCGCCAAAATCAAGTTCCTGGATACAACAACAGACCTTTTGGCTCTCCAATTTCCTTCCAATGCTCATCACTGGAACATAGAAACTTCCAAACACCAGCCGCCATTTCTAATTGTCCCTTGCATTTTGCGCACATTACGAATGTCAAGGCTTGTAATACGTCGCAACCAGCGCAAACACAATGATTTCCTCCTGCCCGCCCCTCGTACCTCTGGAAAACGGGGCCCAAAAATTTCCCGATTGATGGGGGGGACAGATCCAAAACGCATTTTCCATACACACGTCTAAAATAAAAATATACAATTACAGGACCCGGCCGGGGCGGAGCAGCTTAAACACCGTGACATTGCGCGCAACCTTTTCCAGCGGCCATATGGTCGTAAGCAATTTTAGCTTTATGCTCGATTATTCCAGTAAAACCAATCCGCCCGCTTTAAGCATTCTCTGGCCCGGAATGGAGCCAACATTGGTGGCGGCAATTTTACGTTGCAGGCGCGGGTGGATGATGATACAGCAACGGTCGTGGCGCGAATTATGGATGCTTACGGTAATACGAATGCGGTCCAAACTGTGGTGGAACGCAACGGCCTGGTTAGGGCGCAAAATCTACCGCTGGCGGCCGGCATGAACATTTTAACGCTGGATTATCGTTGGCATGCCAAAGCTTCTCCAAAGCGACTCAGGTGGCAATGGGGCGCTCGGTCAACGGTATATAAGGGGAGGTCGGGGATTTGTTGGTAGCGCCGAAAATCCCTTTCGGCTTACCGCGGAATATTGAAAAAGGCAAATATGAGCAGTGATGAAGATATGTTAGTTTCAGGTTCAAGTCCTGTTATCCGCACCAGTTTTCGCGCTTCAATAATGCAGCAGGTAAATCTCGGCATCATCGGCGGCGGGACCGTGGGCGGCGGCGTGTATCAGGCGCTGGCCAGCAACGGCAGTCTCATGGCTTCCCGCATCGGCGTACGCGTGGCCGTCCGCAAAGTCGCTGTGAAATCGCCCGGAAAGCGACGGCCCCATGCCATTCCCCGATCGCTCCTGACCAGCCACTGGCGGGACGTTGTGGAAAACCCGGACATTCATGTCGTCGCCGAACTCATGGGCGGCACGACGGTGGCCCGGGAAGCCATTTTGCGCGCGCTGGAATTAGGCAAGCCCGTCGTGACAGCCAATAAGGCGCTGCTCTCGGGGCACGGAGAGGAACTTTTCGCCGCGGCGAAGGAATTTGGCGCAAATTTATACTACGAAGCCAGTGTGTGCGGCGGGATCCCTATTATCAAATCGCTGCGCGAGGGCTTTGTAGGCAATCGCATCGCCGCGATTTACGGAATCGTGAACGGTACGTGCAATTATATCCTCACGCGCATGAAACTGGAAGGCGCGGATTTCGCTGACGTGCTGGAAGACGCCCAGCGGCTCGGCTACGCGGAGAGTCCTCCAGACCTGGACATTGACGGCCATGACGCCGCGCACAAGATTGGCATTTTGGCCTCGCTGGCCCACGGGTTTTGGGTCAACCCGCATCGCATTCATGTCGAAGGCATCCGAAACGTGAGCGCGCTGGACATTCGATTTGCCGCCAAACTGGGTTATACAATTAAACTGCTGGGTATTGTCAAAAAGGTGGAAGCGGCGGGCCCGGCTCGTACGCGCCAGGGCGGAGGGGTGCAGGTCTCGGTTTATCCGACGCTCATACCCAACACCCACGTTCTGGCCAGCGTGAATTATGCATTCAACGCGGTGTTTGTGCATGGCGATATCGCCGGCGATTCATTATTTTATGGGCGCGGCGCCGGCAAGGATCCGACGGCAAGCGCTGTCTTGAGCGATCTGGCGGACGCGGCGCGGGACCTCAAATTTGGTAATAAACATCGCTTGCCGCCATTCGTGCCGCACGATCGCGCCGGCGCCGTTCTGCCGATTGAACGTTGTTTTTCAGAATATTTCGTGCGGTTGCACGTCGTGGACCGCCCGGGTGTGCTTGCCAAAATTGCCACCATATTAGGCGAATCCCAGATCGGCATTTCATCGGTCATTCAGCCCGAAGGCCACGAAGGCCGGAGCGTGCCCCTGATCTTTATGCTGCACCGCGCTCCCAACGGCGCGGCCATTCGGGCGCTCAAAAAAATCTCAAGGCTGCCGGCGATAAAAGGGCGGCCCGTCATGCTTCGGGTCGAAGATTTTGAGAAATAGTTTCGACCGGAACCGGCCCCAATGCCGGAATTTTGAATGTTCATCCGCTAGCGCGTTGTTCATTATCAGCGCGTGACATGGTTCTACCGCCATTGCGTCCGCCCGTTTCTCTTTGCGCAGGACGCCGAGCGCGCCCATGAACGCGCGCTAAAAATGCTTTCGCGCGCCAGCCGAAGCCCCGGGGCCTGCGCTATGGCGGGCCTTTTCCTTTCAGCGCCGCCGCTGCCGGTGGAAGTCTTCGGACTGAAATTTCCCAATCCAATCGGTCTGGCCGCGGGCATGGACAAGTATGCCGGGGCTCTGCCGGTTTGGGAGCGCATGGGATTTGGATTCTGCGAACTGGGCGGAGTTACCTGGCGCGCTCAGACGGGCAACCCGCAACCCCGTATGTTCCGCGCGAGCGCCGACGGCGCCATCATTAATCGCATGGGCTTCAACAACCCTGGGGCGGAAATGTTCGCACAAAGCCTGGCCAATTGGAAAAAAAACGCGCGCTGGCCAAAACATCCGGTCGGAATTAATCTCGGCAAATCGAAGACCACCCCTCTCGAAAAAGCCGCGGAAGATTACGCCGCGTCCTTCCGCCTGCTTCGCGATGACGCGGAGTTTTTCGTCATCAACGTCAGTTCCCCCAACACTCCCGGCCTTCGGCGATTGCAGGACAAATCCGCGCTGGAAGAAATCCTGGCGGCAATTTGCGAACTCAGAAAACCCGGCAACCGACCCGCCGTTCTGGTCAAGGTCGCGCCGGATTTGACATTGGAGGCATTGGACGAAATTCTTGACCTGGCTTTCACAAAACAGCTCTCGGGCATTGTTGCCACAAATACGACCGTTTCGCGCCCGGAAACGACGGACCCTGCCCTGCGCGCCGTTTATTCGGAGACAGGCGGCCTGAGCGGCAGGCCGTTGCGTGGCCGCAGTTCAGCGATCATCCGCCACATTTTCAAACAAACCCGCGGCCAATTGCCGATTATTGGCGTGGGCGGGATCTTTAGCGCCAATGACGCCTGGGAAAAAATCACGGCGGGCGCCTCACTGCTGCAAATTTATACATCTCTCATTTATGAGGGTCCCGGCGTTCCAAAAAAAATTGTGCGTGGCCTCCTCGATCGCATGAAAATGGAAGGCATCCGCGATCTCGCGCAGATCGTCGGTAAATCCTAATGATTGATCCATCACTTTGTCCATTATTTTGACAGTGGCCGCAATTCGATAGCTCAACGGTGACAAAAATTTTTGGCGGAAAAACGAAATTTCCTGTTGCGCTCGTCTCAAAATTTTGGTTTATACCTCATGTTGGTTCCGAGTTAGTTCCGTTTTTCCTCACCGGAGTTTTTTCGGAAGTTCTTTTCACGGTTAACAATAAAGACATTGTTGTCATGAAATATTTTGTCATTGCGCTAGTCACTGCGCTGGCGGGAGGAAGCGGTTTAGCCGCGACGCCGGCGACGTCTGTTTCCACGAATTTGCTCAAAGCCGTCAAGGCCACCGCGACCCCGCCGGTAACCTGGTCGAGCACGTTGACCATGGGGTTGACAGTCACGGCAGGCAACGTTAACAGCATTTTGACCACGGGAAAATTGAGCACGGAACGGAAAACACACAAGGATGATTTGACTCTGGGCGCCGACGGCGCGTATGGCGAGGTTTCGGGCCTCCAAAACGTCAATAGCGTGCATGGGTGCGTGCAGAACAACTACACGTTCGTTGACGACACCTGGTATGGGTACGGACGGGAGGACGCCTTGCACGACGCCATTGCCGATGTTGAATACCGGGTCATCACCAGCGCCGGGGCCGGCTATTATTTCATCAAAAACAAAATGACCACACTCTCCAGCGAGGCCGGCCCGTCACTTGAGGCGGAAAAACTCGATGATGAAACACACCAATATCCGACCGCGCGCGTTGCGGAGAATTTCGAGCGCAAAATAGATGAGCATGCGAAAGTTTGGGAAAACGTTGAATTTTTACCGCCCGTGACCTTCCCGGACGCTTTTCTGATCAACGCCGAGGTTGGCGTTGAAACGCCTTTGACCAAAAAACTCAGCCTGCAGACGTATTTACAGGACAATTATGCAAACGTGCCGGCCCCCGGATACAAGCCAAATGACTTGAAACTGGTCAGCGGCCTTGTGTTAAAGTTCTAGTTTCGCCCCCCAAACTCCGGTTTTGTGGAACTTGACAGCGGCGGATTCGCACTTATAGTGCAATCACGATTATGCAGACCGAAAATGCAGGCGGTGAGGAGCCGCCATCGGACCACCGACTCCACATTTTAAAGGGATTTCGATCCGCCGGCCGGGGTTATTGGCGCGACGTTTCAGCACAGGACTGGAATGACTGGCGCTGGCAACTTAAGAAC
>JBOHXA010000746.1:0-2637 GCA_050737335.1 Limisphaerales bacterium
CTCCGTAATCCCAATTACCGTTATTTTTATTGGGGCCAGATGGTTTCTCTGATCGGCACGTGGACGCGCATTGCGGCTTTGGGCTGGATCACGTTTCAATATACCCATTCGGAATTCCTTTTGGGCATTGTGTTTATGCTCAATTCGCTGCCGATCTTTCTTTTTGCCATCTACGCCGGTTCCCTGGCGGACCGTTTTCCGAAAATCAGGATTTTCACGTTAACAAGCTGGGGTTCGCTCGTATCGTCGCTTGCCCTGGCGGCGCTGATTTTTCACGGCCCGGTCGCCATTGGATGGCTGATGATTTTTGCCTTTCTTTGGGGGCTGTTCATGGCGCTTGAGATGCCGGCCCGGCAGACGCTCATGGTGGAACTTGTTGGAAAGGCGCATTTGGTGAATGCGATAGCCCTGAACAGCGCCATGGTCAATTCCGCGCGCGTGATTGGCCCGGCCATTGGTGGTGTTCTGCTGGCCACGGTTGGGGCCGCCTGGTGCTTTCTCCTGGACGCATTCAGTTACCTGGCCGTTCTTTACGCCATTTACAAAATTCGGCTGCCGGCGTCCCATTTTGAACCCAGGAAGGGGCGATTGGATTTGAAACACACGCTGGAAGGATTCAGATATTTGAAGAAGCGGCCCGCCATAGCTCAATCCGTGATTTTGCTGTTCATCATGGGGTTGGGCGGTTGGGCTTATCGTTCGCAATTGCCCGCTTTCGCCGTCACGCAACTGAAGCTTCAAGCGTCGGGCTATGGCTGGCTGTTGGCGGTCAACGGCTTCGGGGCCTGTGTGGCGGCCCTTTTTGTCGCGGTTAAGGGCGCGCGCATTGTCGGGCCAAAAGCACTTTATATCGGCGCATGGATTTATGCGGCGTTCATCATTCTATTCGGGTTTATGCGCCAACCCGCCGGAGCGGCGATTTTACTCTGCCTGGCTGGCTATGGGATTACCCTTTTTTTTTCCATTGGGAATAGCATCATTCAGACGGAATCACCCGATCATTTGCGGGGCCGGCTGATGGGTATTTGGGCCATGGGCTTCGGCGCGAGCATGCCCATCGGCAGTTTATGGATGGGAACCCTGGCCCAGCGCGTCGGAGCCGGCCACGCCTTGCAAATCGGCGGCCTCTTCTGTGCCGTGGGCGCTTTGGTCGTCAATTTCGTCGGTCGTAGAAAATGGCTGAAAGAAAGAGACTGACGGCGCATCCGGAGTTGAGGGTTCGTTGCGATTCTCCAATTGGCAAGAGAATGGCAGCCGAATTCGTTGCCCCTGTCGCGATCCATTCCAGACGGCAAGTCAATTCGCGAATGAAATTTGTCGGCGCGCGAGCTTCGGGCGCGGCTCATTTCGCCGTAACTTCAACGATTCGAAAGTGAAGCTCTAATTTCACGCAAGTTTGCGTGAGATTGACGCCTTCCTGCGCTCGACATTTATCCTCATTTCATGATTTCGCAGGTAAATCGGCAAAATACAACAACGGCATCAGTCATGCTTATTGGCGAAAAAACTCCATGAGATCGAATGCATTCAGCCTGCCGGGCCGAGGTAATAACATTGACTGCGGAATGTTCGGATGGCAAGCTGGCTGCGCTGATTGAACCCTGGCTCCCCAACGTTTTATGTTACAAAAAATCGCTCACGCCGTCCGGCTGGTAATCTTCTCGGTTTTTTGTCTGCACATTTTTCGCGCTGAAGGCAGCGTTACCGTCAGTGTTCTGCCCGGCGACCAGACCGTGTCGGTGGACGAAGAAGTTGTGTTCGGCGCGGCAGTCACCGCAACGGCAGGCGAAGTGATCGCGAATTTTCAATGGTTGAAGTCAACCAATGATCAGGGTCCGTTTGCCGTTGTCGGCCACTCAGATGCTTTGGTTTTGTCGAATGTTCAACCCAGTGACGCCGGATATTATTATGTCAATGCCACCTATGGGCTGGCTGGCGGCCAGCAGACCGTATCCAGCAAAGCGGTGAGTTTGGTGGTGAACCTCCAACCGGGGATTGCGGCGCAACCGGCGAGCGTGGCTTTGCCCGTGGGAAGCAATGCCGTGTTCAGTGTGACGGTTGGGGGAGAGCCGCCGCTGCATTTGCAATGGCGGAAAAACGGGTCAAATCTGGCGCGCGACAGCCGTGTGACGGGAACCACAGGCACGACACTTCAAATTCAGGACACAGCGCTGGCTGATTCGGGCAATTATGACATTGTGGTGACAAATTCTTACGGTTCAACCACCAGCCAGGTGGCCACATTGGTGGTGTATGTGGCGCCGCCGGTATTTACAAGCCCAACCAACGCCGTCGGAAAACAAGGATATGTTTTCAATTATACGATTTCAGCCACCGGGACGGCGCCCATTACCTTTGGCGCCGTTGGACTGCCGGACGGGCTGAATCTGAACCCGACGAACGGGTTGATTTCGGGCATCCCATTGGTTTCAGGCGTTTTTGACATTGCTCTTTTCGCGACGAATGCCGCGCAGACCATCGTTGGAAATCTGTTTCTCACTTTGGCGGACGACATTCCCAGTATCACCAGCGCATTGAGCGCCGCGGGCCAGCAGGGGCAACCGTTCAGCTACACCATTACGGCGACCAATGACCCTGTTTTTTTCAGCGCCGCATCATTGCCTGAGGGCCTGAATG
>JBOHXA010000747.1:0-2138 GCA_050737335.1 Limisphaerales bacterium
GCGTTAAAGGTCCCGCCGCTGGAGGAGTTTTCCCGGTTGCTCAAGGGTGACAATTCCGGGGAAGTTTCCACGACCAAGGCATTTACCATGCTGCTCGGCGCCCTGGTCCGCAATAAGGACATTGGCAAACAGATTGTTCCCATTATTCCCGATGAGGCGCGGACTTTTGGACTGGATGGCCTTTTCAAGGAAATCGGCATTTACTCATCCAAAGGCCAGCTTTATGAGCCGGTGGACAAGTCGTCCCTGCTCTACTATCACGAGGCCAAGGACGGCCAAATCCTGGAAGAAGGCATCACCGAATCCGGCTCCATCTCCTCATTCATCGCCGCCGGCACCAGTTATGCCTCGCTCCGCGTGCCCATGGTGCCCTTTTATATTTATTATTCCATGTTCGGCCCGCAGCGCGTGGGCGATTTGTTCTGGTTGACCGGTGACGTTCGGGCCAAAGGCTTTTTGCTCGGCGCCACCGCCGGCCGCACCACTCTCAATGGCGAAGGCTTGCAGCACCAGGATGGCCACAGCCTCCTCCACGCCGGGACCATCCCCACCTGCCTGCCCTACGACCCAGCCTTCGGCTACGAAGTGGCCGTCATCATTGTGGATGGCATGCGCCGTATGTTCGTCGAAAACGAGGAGGTTTTTTATTATATCTCCCTTTATAACGAAAACCATGCCATGCCCGCGATGCCCGAAGGCTCCTCCGAGGGGATTTTAAAGGGCCTTTACAAATTTAAGTCCGGCCCGGAAGGCAAAAAGGCCAAAGCCCACATTTTTGGCAGCGGTCCCATCATCAATTCAGCCCTGCGCGCCCAGGATATCTTGGCCGAACGTTACGGTGTCTGCGCCGACGTCTGGAGCGCCACCAGCTACAAACTCCTGCGCAACGACGCCATTCGTTGCCAGCGCTGGAACATGCTGCATCCGGCCGACCCGCCCAAAAAGTCCTACCTCGAAAATCTTTTGGCCAGGGAGCAGGGCGCGTTCGTTGCCGTTTCGGACAACGTCCGCACCGTGCCCGACCAAATCGCGCCCTGGGTGCCGGGCGGTCTCCTGACGCTGGGAACCGACGGTTTTGGCCGCAGCGATACCCGCGCCCGGTTGCGGCGCTTTTTTGAAGTGGACGCCGAGAGCACCGTCATCGCGACCCTCTACGCGCTGGCCGAAAAAAATCAGGTAACCCGCAACGTGGTCGCCCAGGCGATCAAAGACCTCGGCGTGGACCCGGAAAAAATCCATCCACAGATCGTTTAGTTTTTTACCCGCGCGAACGCGGAGAATGCAAAGTCCGCGAACCCGCGCGTGCTCCTTCCGCAAATAATCGCTTCAGTTCGAGGGTTCGAAATTCGGGTGTTATCAATTTCATATTGATTTTGCCCTGCCCAAACCCGAATGCCGCGGTCGGCTGAGGCGTCCTTCAGCGGCCGGATGCGTTGAAGTTGAAAAGAAACGGTCCCGCGGCGGTTTCCAAATCTGCCGAATTCCCGATTTTCAACGGCAATTGGCGCAACGGACAGCGGCATTGCGGATTTCCAATCCTGCTGGTTCGATCTTGCTGATTTGGCGGTTGGCGCACGCTTCAGAGAGCCACTGCCTTTGCAATGACTTTATCCAATTCAGACGAGCCGGAATTCCCGGTCCAGATAATTTTTCCGCGCGGATCAATGACAAAAGCGCGTGGTATTGTGGTGACGCCGTAATCATCAAGGGAACCGCTTTCCAGGCCGATTGGAAATTCGACTTGATGCCTGGCCAAAAACGGATCCATGGTTTGATGGCCTTCCAAAACCAGGCTTACCAATTGAAAGTTTTTGCCGGAATACATGCGTTGAAGCGCGTATAAATGTGGAATGCATTGGATGCATGGCCCGCACCACGTGGCCCAAAATTCCACAAGAACGACCTTTCCCTTAAGGTTGGCCAGACTTAACGGCGTCTTGCATTTGATCCATGACCTGGCCGAAATTTCTGGAGCAGCCTGGCCTTTTTCCAACATGGGCACGGCTTTATGCGCGAAAAGGTGTTGGTCATTGTTCCAAACAGAAAAACGGAGAGTGGGCGTGTCACACAGCACTGTTGCATCCTTTTGTGGAAACCCAAAGGCGCCGTGTTCCCGCAAGGCTGAAAGAGTGTTTGGC
>JBOHXA010000748.1:0-1675 GCA_050737335.1 Limisphaerales bacterium
ACTACTCGCTAACGGAGTCAATCCGGGTTGGTTCATAGTCATAAAATGAAAAATGACATGAAACAACGATACAGTGTATTCCTTCGGCCTTGGGGTGTCTTCTACTACGAAGACCACACGACCGGCGAACAAGCCACCCTCAAGACCCGCGACAAGGACGAAGCCTTTCGGCTCGTCGCGGCCAAGAACGAACACCAAGAAGCCCCGGCGTTCAGCCGCCATCTGGCGCGCGTCTATTGGAAGGCGGGCGACTCCGCCGGAGCCACCCGCACATGGCAGCACGTCATGGACGAAATTCCGAAACTCAAAACCGGTGAGACGCAACACCGTTGGCTGACGGCCATCAAGGACAAGGCGTTCGATTCCATCCGCAACATGGTTGTGTTGGAAACCCAGGCCGAGCATTTTCTGAAAGTCTTGGCGACCGGCTCGGTGTCCACCAACATCTATCTGCGGCGCGTTCACAACTTCGCCTTGGACATGAACTGGCTGGCGTGGCCGGTGCTGCCCAAGAAACGCTGGCCAGCCGTCGAGTTCAAAGAAAAGCGCAGTATCACGCTTGCGGAACATCAGGCCATCGTTGCCCGCGAAACCAATCCCGAACGCAAGGCGTTCTACAAACTCGCGTGGCACTTGGGCGCATCACAATCTGACTTGGCGTTCCTTGAGGCGGAGGATGTTGATTGGGACAATCACGTCATCAGCTACAACCGGATGAAAACCGGCACGGTTGCCATCATGCACATGGAGGAAAACATGGAGGAAATCCTCTCCGCTGGTGCTCCACTTGCCACTCGCCGAACCGCCAACCGAAGCGTGCCGATGAGAAATGCACTTGCGTAAAATTTCACGCTTAGTATTGGTTAATGCAGCCGCCAAATGCCCGGTTGTGCCACAAGGGAGAATCCCGGCAAAACAGGGCTTGTTTTTGTCAGAAATACTACATACTTTTTGTGACAATAACTGAATGGGAAAGCACGCAAATTCCATTGATAGCCAAATCCTTCAGCGGGTGAAAGCCGGCGGGAGGGGTTGGGTTTTCACGGCCAGCAATTTCGTGGACCTCGGCAGCCGCGATGCCGTGGACAAAACGCTTTCCCGGCAATCACAGGGCGGAGTCATCCGAAAACTGGCTCGCGGCCTCTACGATTATCCGCGAAAAGACCCGCAACTCGGACTGCTTTCACCCTCCATAGATGCCATCGCCAAAGCCTTGCAAGGGCGCGATGCCGTCCGCCTGCAACCGTCCGGGGCCTACGCCGCCAACCTGCTCGGCCTCTCGGATCAAGTGCCGATGAAAGTTGTTTTTCTGACCGATGGTTCTCCGCGTCGGATTCAACTCGGCAAACTCCAAATTATTCTCAAGCGCACCACGCCGCGCAACATGGTCACTGCCGGGAAAGTCAGCGGATTGGTGATTCAGGCATTTCGCCACTTGGGGCAACGTCATGTGGACGACAAAACATTGTCCACTCTTCGCCAACGTTTGAGCGCTGCTGACAAGCGACAACTTCTCAAAGACTTTCGCTACGCCTCGGCATGGATTGCCCGGTTCATGCGGCAGGTTGCCGACACCACAAAAAAATAAACCATGCAATCTTTCGCCCAACTTCCAGCCGACCGCCGCCGGCGTCTCTGCAATGAAACGCAAGCGACGCTCGGCCTGCATGCGGTC
>JBOHXA010000749.1:0-5395 GCA_050737335.1 Limisphaerales bacterium
GTTGCGGCCACCGCCGTGTTGTCCCGGCGGATGCAGCCGGAAATACAGGTTCGGCCCCTGCGCCAGCAGGATAAACGAAAACGTCAGGCACATGAGCACCGTTCGCCGACGGCGCGGATTCGTCATCAGTTGCGCGATCCATCCCCGAAAACAATACGTCCAGGCCGAAATCATAAACACCGTGGCCGCCGCCAGCGGCAGCAGCAACGCCATCTCCAACCCGCGTGAAAACGCCAAGCCGATGGCCAGGCCCGCCATCGCCGGCGCGATGATGATGACGCTGAGGGTGAAATTTGACGCGAGAAAATTGATGACGAACATCGGTCCCAGGGCGACGGGCAAATGCATCAGTTTTTGCAGGTCAATGGTTTCCGAACGCTGAAGTTCCATCACCAGCCCCAGCGTCCAAATAAAGAGAAACCCCGCCGTTATGCCAAACCAGGTGAACCAGAGGTCCATCGCCGAAGCGCCAGCCAATGCGAACCCGCCGGCGAGAAGCCCGGCTGCAAATGAACCCAGGGCAAAAAAGGCCGCGGCGGCGCCAAAGAGGATGGACACAACGAGCCCCGCGCCAAAATTGCGCCGCGACTGGTTGCACGTGAGCCGCCAGCGCAGCCACAAGATCGTTTTGAGTTTTTCCCAATTCATTCGAGCCAGCTTAGTTTTTGGCCCTCGTGGCCGCTTTCCCCAACCACGGCCAGAAACTTTTCCTCCAGAGACGAGCCATCCCGCCGCAATTCCTCCATGGATCCCTGATGAACCAGTTTGCCACCGGCAATGATGCCCACGTCCGCGCATAACTTTTCCACAATCTCCAAAACGTGCGACGTGAGAAACACCGTCGCGCCGCGATTCACGCATTGCCGGAGCGTGTCGCGCAACAGGCGCGAAGCCACGGCGTCCACCCCCTCAAACGGTTCGTCCAGGAAAAGCACCTCGGGATTGGCGATCAGCGCGGCGGCCAGCGACAGCTTCTTTTTCATCCCGTGTGAAAATTCGAGCGCGATTTTTTTGCCGCCCGCGGGCAGGTCCATCATGCGCAACAATTCGTCGCGGCGCCGTCGCACATCGTCCGGCGGCAACAGATACATCCGCCCGATAAAAGTGAGGTACTCGCTGGCGGTGAGATTGTCGAAAAGGGCGAGATTTTCCGGCACGACTCCGATGCGCCGCTTAACTTCGAGCGCGCCTTTGGGATCGGCCATGTCCTGGCCGAGGATGCGAATGGAACCGCCGCTGGGGCCGAGCAGGCCCGTGAGCATCTTTATGGTCGTGGATTTGCCCGCGCCGTTCGGCCCCAAAAATCCGTAAAAGCGTCCGGCCTCAACCTGGAGATTCAATTGATTTACCGCCCGTAATGGGCCGAAATCGCGCGTTAGATTCAAAGTTTCGACGACCACCTTCATGGAGATTGATGGAGTCGAGCCTAACGGCCTGCCCAGGCTGCGGCAATGGAAAAACCGACGGCGGGAAAGCGTGGCGGCGAAGGATTCTATTCGCGACCCTGGGGGCAAGTTTGGGCGGCGCGGCAGCGCCGCCCTACCTGCAGAGGATTCGGAACGCGCCGGTTTCGCCCAGGGGCTGGATTGCCAGTTCGACTGGAGCGGCGGGGAGGTGGAATTCGACCTTTGTCCAGAATTGGGACATCTGAAGCCCAAAGAATGAGACACTCTACTGGCAAAGGCCTCACTGATCCAATTGACGCCGCCCAAACAGCGTCGCAGGAAAGCGGACTATTCGGGCTGTTTAAGGCCGAAATGGAAGCCGTTTTGGTCCTGGTAACCCTCGGGAATGTGGTTTTTGACGAAATTGCGGAGCAACATGACGATTTTTGCCCACAGTCCCAGTCCCGTCGCCGTTGGAATTGCGCCCGTTAATTTTAAAGTATTGTGAGTCATAACAGTGACGCTAACGGTTGAAGCAGTTATCGTGCCTTCGCAATTGGAGCCGATGGCGTCGCCAGAATTTGTTCGCCGCTCTGGTGGCTTTAACCATAATCCCAAAAAATTTCCTGGAACCTGGTTGACAGGTCGGATTGGATTAAGTATATTTCCTTAGTGAAGTTAAGTGAATTTCCTGTCGGCATTTAATACGTCGGCGGGATAAGCACAGGCGCAATAGAAAAGCGAATTTGTCTTTGACTCGAAAAAATCTTTAACAATTCAGAACAGGCAATGGCCACCGCGTTCAAACAAAAGAAATCCGAGATTTTGATCCTTGACGACCAGCCCCTGGTGCGGGAAGGGTTGATCCGAATCATCAACCGTGAAAATGATCTTAATTGTTGTGGCGCCGTTGAGACCATCGCCGTGGCGCGGAATCAATTGCGCGCGTTCAAGCCCGACCTGGTGCTGATGGATATCCTTTTGCCGGACGGCTGCGGTCTGGATTTAATCAAAGAATTGGCGCAGGAGCAGCCGGAGTTGCCGGTGCTGGTATTATCGCAATGCGATGAAACGCTATACGCGGAGCGGGCGCTCAAGGCGGGTGCGCGGGGTTTTTTGATGAAGATCCACGCCGCGTCGGGCATTCCCGCCGCGATTCGAGCCGTGCTGGCCGGTCAATTTCACGTAAGCCCGAAAGTGGCCGCGTTGGCGCTGCATCAAATGGCCGGCAGAAAATCGGGTCTTTCGCGCCAGGGCCTTGGAAATCTTACGGACCGGGAACTGCAAATATTCCAACTATTGGGCGCCGGGGTCAACAGCAGGGAGATAGCGTCCAGGCTTCATCTGAGCATTAAGACCATCGAGACCCACCGCGAGAATATCAAACGCAAGCTCAAGTTATCCAACGCCGCCGAGCTGATACGTTACTCGGCCAGTTGGGTTGAACGCCAAAACATGGGACCCAGACGGGCCGCGTCCGAACCCTACCCCATGAACGGCAGTCCTGCGACATAGGGTTTTTACTTGCTTAAAAATAGGTCGCATCTCCCGATTGCCAATCCGGGCGAAATATGGTTTTTATTCTTAGACAATCATTTTGGGTGATTGTAACAGGCTTGAAAAATCTGACGGATAGAGAGTTAAATCTTTTCGCCAAAAGCGAATAGAAGCGGTCAGAATACGAATGCGGACCAAAATGCAACGCAATGCCACGGGTCGTGAGCTGGATTTTCATTGTGCGGCGACGCTTCTCCATCGCCTTCCCGGTGCTTTGGCTGACTCTCTCGGCGCAACCGTTAGCCTGTTGTTTGGCCGATACCGCGGGCCTGGCTTCGGCGCAAACAGGGCATAAGTGTAAGTTCTTCGTTTTGGCCGGATAATGTATATTCCGTCCCAATACTTATCAGGCATTCCCCTTGCTAAGATTCAGTGAGCCTTCCTGATTGCAGGCATGCCGATGCTGTGGCAGTGTGTAAACGTATTTTTGACAGGCCGTTTTGGCATCCGGAATAAATTAGCCGAAGTTTCGGATCTGTCCGAGTGGCGGAAGTAACACGGTTACGGTATCTGAAAGACGAAGATTTACAGTGCTTTAAATTGATGATGCATACATCCAGTCCAGCCTGGTATTGCGCCCGGACCAAGCCCAAGCACGAGCACATCGCCGCGGCGAATTTGCGGAAGAACCTTCAACTGGAGGTTTTTCATCCGCAATTGCGGGTGGAGCGGGCCACGCGGCGCGGATTGGTGCGCGTGATCGAGCCGCTATTCCCTTGTTACATTTTTATTCGTTGCGTCCTGGAGAGCAGTTTAAGCGATATCCAGCATACCGGCGGCGTGAATGCGATGGTGCGTTTTGGGCAAAAAATTCCGACGGTGGACGAAGCCAGGATCGAAGAATTGCAGGAGTGTTTTACGGCGGGAGCGCCCATGGATGTTGAGAGCCGGCTGGCGCCCGCCGATGAAGTTCGGATTGTGGAGGGCGTGTTTGCCGGAATCCGGGCCTTTGTGTTGCGGGTGATGCCGGCGCGGATGCGCGTGCAAGTGTTGCTGGATATCCTGGGCCGACCCACCCCCGTGGAGGTGGACCGGACTTCCGTGATTTTGGAACGGAATACGCTTGCGGATTTGGCGCCGGTCCTGGCCGCGCCGGTGTGAAATGAATTTGCGGTGTCGAACTAAGACTGCCTTAAAAGGCAGGTTCCCCGTGGCAGGCAGCGAGGGCTGGGGAAAGAAAAAGTAGTTTCTGTTTTTTTTGAATAGGGATGAAAACCTATAAGTGCGGAGCTTTGCCCGCGTATGGAGCTGGAACAAAACCCAAAATGAATATTAAAACATGAACTGTGATGGCAACAGTTACCCTCTGGATGTGAACTTCGATTGCGCATCGGTTCCGCGCTGGAAGCGGGCGCTGGACGTGGGGGTTATTCTATTGATGCTTCCCCTGGTGGCGCCGGTGGCGGTGATCATCGGCGTGGTCATTGCCCTGGTTTCTCCCGGACCGATCCTATTCAGGCAGGAGCGTGTTGGCTTGATGCGAAGACGCTTTATGTGCCTGAAGTTTCGAACGATGGTGGTGGACGCCGAGACGAACACCCACCAGGGGCACTTGAAGCAACTCATGGAGTCCGACACGCCAATGCTCAAGCTGGATGCGCGCGGCGATTCCCGAATCATTCCCTTTGGCGTTGTCCTGCGCTCATCGGGACTGGACGAATTGCCGCAATTTCTCAACGTGCTCATGGGAGACATGAGCCTGGTCGGACCTCGTCCCTGCCTGCCCTACGAAAGCGAGCAGTATCAACCCTGGCAGATGGAGCGGTTCAATACATTGCCGGGACTGACCGGTTTGTGGCAGGTGAACGGCAAAAACAAGACCACTTTCAGCGAGATGATGGAGATGGACATTAAATACGCGCGGAAGAAGTCTCTTTGGTTGGACCTGGCCATCATTTTCAAAACTCCTTTTGTAATGGCCGCTCAGATGTTGGAGAGCCGGAAAGGAAAGCGAGGGGGAAAGGGGCCGGGTGTCGCGCCTCATCCCGGGAAACGCGCCGGCACGTTTTCGGCAAGAGGCGTCAGCCATGAAAAGCAGCCTCGGAAATTGACGACAGAAACGCAGATGAATTGAAGTTCGAACTGGAGGAATTATGAATAAGCAAGAAATCAAAATCGGTGTCATTGGATGTGGATATTGGGGTCCCAATTTGGTGCGCAACTTCAGGTCGTTGCCGGAGTGCCGTCTGAAAATGATGAGCGATTTGAGCGAGCCGCGCCTGGCGCACCTGAAGTCCATTTATCCGGAGGTGGAGGGAGTGACGGACTATCGCCACCTGCTGAACGGCTCCGGCCTTGACGCCGTCGTTGTGGCCACGGCGGTCAAATCCCATTTTCCGCTGGCCAAAGCCAGTCTCGTGGCCGGAAAGCACACGTTTATTGAAAAACCCATGGCGATGTCCTCCGCTGAATGTGAAGAGTTGATTGACATCGCCGAACGCAAGGGGCTTGTT
>JBOHXA010000750.1:0-2896 GCA_050737335.1 Limisphaerales bacterium
ATCTTGGACTGAATCCCGGCGACGGCCTGCGGCGAGAGCAAGTCGCGTTGGGCATGCAGCAACCGCTGCACGTGTTTACGCATCGCGATGGCATCCCGAACCGTTTTGGAAAAAAACCGGCGAAAAATCATAATTTGCTTTGGAAATCAATAAGGTGACATGATCACAAATTGACTGCGGCGCGGATTGTCCCATGAAACGGCCTCGAAAACAAACGATTTCGTTGCTTTACTTTTTCAATGTCCGAGGGCCTCACAGTATCCGCCGCTCCCCTGTTGCGCCGCAATCGGCCGTCCGGTCCGTGCCCCATTTGTGACAAAATCCAATCATTTCGCTTCGTTGAAGGCGTTAATCGCGGAACAATAAATAAATCTTATTGTTTTAGCTACATTGATTACCAAACATGATATTTTACTTTGTTTTACTTTTTTTATTGCGGTCTTGGAGCCGTTATGGTTACACTCATTCCGTTGGAGCGCAAAATTTGGCTCTTGAAGCCTGTTGTGCTGATTGGAATTGTTGCTGACTGAAAACAAAACGAGATCCGTGCTGCTGTATTTATGAAAAAGAAAAAAAGTTCCTTGAAGAAACTGATGCCCGTGCCCGCGGCCGCCGCTGTATTTGCCCTCGCCGCGTCAGGGGCGCATGCCCAAACCGTCCCCATATTTGAGGCGAATTTCCCAACGTCATGGAGCGGCACGGGAACGACGGTGACCGACCTGAGTGGCGCTGGCAACACCGGCTTCCAAAGCGGAACTGCCACGTACGTGACGACCGCCGTCCCGCCAGGAGCAGCGGCCGGCACCGGCTCAATGGCCTTGAGCGGCGCCGGTGGTATCAAGGTGACGGGGCCGACGGGCCAAACCGCGTTGCTGAATAATGCAGCCGTCGCCGATGCGGGTGGATTCATCTACAATATTGATTTTCTTTGGAATGGGGGAACCACTTCTTATGGCACTCAAAAACTGATTGATTACGCGGGGACCGAATCCCTGGAATTGGATAACCTGACCGCAAATACTTCAGCCACTCTTGATATGGAGTTCGCAGACGACTCGGGTACTGAAACCGAGCCGGTTTCCACGACCATTGCCCCAAATACATGGTATGATGTGACCATGGAATTCAACACGCAAGGCAACTCGCTGAGTTCAAGCGGGGATATCTCTGGAATTGCGAATTTGTATGTCAACGGCAATCTGATGGATTCGGCGGCCGCAACCAAGGGCACATCCGGCGACAGTTTGGGCCGACCAATAGCCATTGGTGAACTTGCCTACGGCCACACCACAAGCATCGTGGGTCTTGATGGGGACATCTACAGCGCGTCTGTGGAGCTTGTGCCGGAGCCTTCCAGTCTGGCCCTGGGTCTCCTCGGAGGTCTGGGAGTCCTGGGCATGAGATGGAAAGCGCGCCGCAAGTCCTGACGTTGCGTATTTTTTAACACACCTTGAGCCGCCAGCATTTGGCGGCTCTTTTGTTTTCCGCCAATGAACTGCCGAAGGCACTGGAAAACCGCGATATGGCAATTTCCATGAATATCGGCTAGCCTTCCGCCGGTTGAGAAACACAAACTTTAGGCCATGAACCGTCCAAAGCGGGCGCCCGCAAATAAACCAAATCCCGATACTCAACGGCTTTGCCGGGAAGCTGAGGAATTCTGGAAGCGCCAGGATTATGAGCGCAGCATCAACCTTTTGGAGCAGGCCGCCCGCCTGGAACCCTCAAATCCAAGCCTCTATTTCAACCTCGCCCGCGCCCATGGAGCCCGATACAGCTACGCGGAAGTCGAGCGCTCCCTCGAGAAGGCCATTCAGGTTTCGCAAGGTCGTATTCAAGCGATTGAAGAAGCGGCGCGTATTTGTTCCGGTTTTAAAAACGTTGACATGATGCTCGGATATCTGGAGCGGGCCTGCCGCAAGGACGGTGTTTCGATTGTCGCCCTGACATCGTTGGCTGATATTTACATCCTCGACGACCGTTTTGACGAAGCGTCCGAAATTATGGCGCGGGCATCGCGCATGGATCGAAAAGATCCGCGCGTCTTACTCAGAGAAGCCGTTCTCAAGCGAAAACGCGGCCAAACCAGCGAGGCGGAAAGCCAATTTCGCGAGATCATGATGAATCCCGCCGCCGATACCGTCGTTCGCGTCCGCGCCGGATACGACCTCGCCGCCAGTCTGGACGCTGGCGGCCGCTATGATGATGCCATGACGGCGTTGCTCGAGGTAAAGGCAATTCTGCGTCCGCAGGCAGTGGCGTTGGCGGACCCTCTCCAGCGAATGCAAAATCTGCACAACGAGATTCCACGAACCATCACCGATGCGGTCCTCAGTCGCTGGCGCGCTGACGCCGCCAGGCTTCAACCGCCCCGCCGCCTCGCTTTGCTCGCCGGTCATCCCCGCTCCGGCACCACCCTGCTGGAACAGGTGCTGGATGGCCATGGCGACGTCGTCAGCCTCGAAGAGACCGCCCTTATCCACGACGAGGTTTACCGTCCGCTGGTCCGCGATTTCCCGCCGGGAAGCGGACTGTTTCAGATGCTCGACTCCTCGCCGCCGAGCGTTCTCTGTCGTTTGCGCGAAAACTATTTCCGTTGTGCGGAATTATTCCTGCGCAAGGCCATTGGCAGTCACGTGCTATTGGACAAGAATCCGGGCGTCAATGTAATGGTCCCCGTCCTTTTGCGCGTTTTTCCCGAAACAAAATTCATCGTGGTCGTGCGCGACCCGCGGGACGTGGTGATGAGTTGTTTCATGCAGTCCCTGACCCTGACGCCCGCCAGTTCAGCTTACCTTACCCTGGAAGGCACGGTGAATCAGTATGCCAACGTCATGAATTTCTGGCTGGAAATGGCGCCGCGTCTGGGCGACCACTGCATCGTTGTCCGTTACGA
>JBOHXA010000751.1:0-5885 GCA_050737335.1 Limisphaerales bacterium
AAACCGTGCGCGAGCGCGGCCCCTTGTCGGTGCGGAAGGACTCGCGCACCAGAAAGGAAACGTAGGTCTTGCCGTTGCGGCGGGCGGATTTAGTGGTTTGGACGAACACGGGCTACAGCTTAATCCACGAATTGTTTAACCGTCAAGAACTATTTCAATGATAATACATCTATTACTTGCTACACATTTGGCAAATCCCAACAAATCCACTGTTTTCTCGTTTTTTTCAGGAAGTTAGGTTAACTCCTGATTTTCGGCGGCAGGGGACGGCGTTTTCAATTCAATTTGCAGCTTGGCACTGCTAAAAAAAGACGAACTCTCGTTCATCAAACGCGACGCCGACATTTTGCAATAGGCCGTATCAAGTTCCACGCCGATACTGTTACGCCCGTGCTTGAGTGCCGCAATCATGGTCGTCGCAGTGCCGCAGAAAGGGTCAACCACGGTGTCACCAACGAACGAGAACATTTGCACCAGCCGTGATGCAAGCTCCAGCGGAAATGGCGCGGGATGCTCCCTGGTGGATGCCCCGGTCAGGTTCCAGAACTGCCGAAACCATTTATCGAATTTGTCTTTGGGAATCATGCTCAAGCGGCGTTGCTCGTCCGTCGGCTTGCGGTAGCCGCCAGGCTTGCGCTGCATCAGGATAAACTCGATATCGTTCTTGATGATGGCATTCGGCTCATAAGGCTTCCCAAGAAATTTCGAACCATTGCTGACCTCATAACTGGCATTTGAAATTTTGTGCCAGATAATAGGGTTCAAATTGTCGAAGCCAATCTTGCGGCAGTCCGAACAGATGTCAGCATGCAAGGGAACGACAGTATGCCTCCCATTGTTTTCACGCCGGGAAAGGCAGACGTCCCCCACGACGCACACGAGCCGGCCACCGGGCACGAGAATACGAAAAGCCTCGTTCCAAACACGGTTTAACTCTGCCAGAAATAGTTCGTAATCCTTCACGTGGCCGAGTTGGCCCTCGGCTTCATTATATCGTTTTAGCGTCCAATAGGGCGGCGAGGTCACGACCAGATGAACGGACTCATTGCTGATAAATGACAGATCGCGCGCGTCCCCCTGGACTAGACGATGCAGCGTCGGGATTTCCTCGGCTGTTTGTGGCGTTGGCACGGTGTGCGTCATAACTGTTTGATCCGGCCGGAAAATGCGGCGATATGGGCCGCCAGCGAATTTGCAAACAATTGAAAGGTCAAATCATTTGCTGGCTCGGAAAAATCACCATTTGCGCTCTTCTCCGCATTTGACATCAAGAACGCTGTCGAATCGTAGTGCCGCTCCAGCACCAGGCGCCGGCAAAACAATTCGTAGCGTTTAGCATATGATGAATTGCGAAATTCGGGAAACACCTTGAAATGGGGCTCCTTGACGCTCACCAGTCAGGTCGAGCGATTGGATTCCTCCAGCAGAAAAATGTAACCAATCCACGGCCGAACCGCCGAGCCGAATGCGTTTTCCCGAAACGCCGTCCAAAGATCCAGGGCGCTGCCCCGCCTCCTCTGTGCGGTTATTGAAATTGTTACCGAACGACGGCCCAGCTTGCGACTTGGCCTCCAATGCCGCGACGAGTTGATTTTTGACAACCACTAAAAAATCCCAGCGCTTGTTTGGGCGGAAGTAACCCGGCAGCTCCAACGAATCCCGATAATAAATATGCGACCGGTCAACCCCCGCCCCTACGGTCAATCGTGTCAGCAATTCAATGAAGCCTTCCATCTGCGCCCCGCCTGTGACCGCGCTGCGCAATCCTTGATCCGACCCGCCCGCGTCCCGCTGCTTTTGTAATTGCTTCGCTCGCGTTTCCCAATAAAACCGCACGGCTTCCCGGGCGTATTTGGGACGCTCCGCGAGAATGCCTGCATTTTCCATTTCTGCGATTATGTCTGAAATCCATCCCGCTTCAATCACATCCCCGGGCGATAAAATAAAGCCCTGAACGGATTCACCTGTCGCGTTGACATGCACATGAAACGTTGGAGAATCCGAAAAAAGGTCAAATCGAAACGGTGGTCGTGGAATTTCCAACATCAAAAATCTTTTCTCAAAGGTAACAAACGCAACTTGTTCACCGTGATGGTTTGCGGCCATGGGCAACGGTGAATAAATTCCAGCCCGGCACCTCCACCACATTGTCTTTGTTGATGAAAAGCGGTGTTGCGGCTTTTGGGGGATGCTGCAATCCGGTGAATAAGCTGTTCATATCAATTTATTGTAGGAAGTCAAAGATTTGTTATGATGTTGTCAGTTCATTGAAAGAACGAAGCGGGCGGTGGCAGTTCCAAAAAATTGAAATTGTTCGCTTCCAGGATGATCCCGGGTGACCGGGGAAAAGTCGAGGCAGGTTGATTGGCTCGGCTCCTCTTGAAACCAGTCTAAAGGCCGGTGGCGGAGGCAGATTTCACCGGTTTCTCTGGCGTGTTCGCGCGCGCCAAATGCGAATGAGAAATCGGCGGCTAGGAGCGATTAGAAACCGTTCCGAGCCGGATCAAGTAGTTCAGGCGTGTTTCGAGTCTGAGCGAATCGCAGTTGCCGCACAGGCTACGATTGCTACTGCGTATCAACACGTGAGGGATGGCTCAGGCGAGACCTGAAATTAATATTCCGATCCGCCAAATGAAAAACGCCGAAAGGCGGACAAAAAGAGCGCCCAAGCGGGAAGATCACGACGGCCAGGCAAGCCGCGTGTAAAACTTCCAGGCGCCGGCGATGCTACAAACGGCACCGCTGGACTGTGAGCAAAAGCAATCTATGAGTGAAGAGGCGAGACCCGTGGCGTCGGGCGAACGCGCCGTCAAAAACGGCGGCTGTCCCGGAGCCAGAGGGTTAAGATACGAGAAAAAAGTCGCAGGCGTGTCTTGACCTGGTCCGCGGGCCGGTGGCCGCAACCACCAGCCGAAGCGGGCCAAAAAGCCTCACTTGAAGATTCAGCAGCCGAAAGGCGCTGGACGGCCCTGCCACGAGGCCGAAACTCCGCTTGCCGTGGAGAATGGCGTCGGGAATCCGGCAGCCCCCGAAAGGGAGAGCGTCTAATGCCGGCCCGGGAAAGAGAGCGTGACGACCTCCCATTCCCCATTTGTCCCTGCTCGACCGAATAGGTCGGGCGGGGACTTAATGTTTTAACCGGAAAGTGCACATCGCCCTCATCCTCATCCTTACCGTCATTCCCGTCCTCGATTCTTCAAATTTCCAGGCATTCATAGTTACATCGCGTGCGATGTTGGTTTAAATATCTGTCCTGAAGGGAATTGGGAAACGCAAGGGATGATTCCGCCCTCCTTAACGAAATTCCAGGCACCACCGTGTCATCCGGCTATGCCGGCACAAAGCACAACTTAAGTCCGGGTCCCCGGTTCCGAACAAATGAGGTGGCGAAAATCAACGAATGCCTTGATGTAATGGTATCACTCAAGGCGGCCAATTATTCGCTGACTCAAAACGTTAGTCTTTCGGCAAGGCGCTGGTCGCCGCATAAACCGCCTCTTTCCCCAGCAATTGCTCGATCCGGAGCAATTGATTGTATTTGGCCAGGCGATCGGATCGGCTCAAGGAGCCGGTTTTGATCTGCCCGCAGTTGGTCGCCACCGAGATGTCAGCGATCGTGTTGTCCTCGGTTTCGCCCGAGCGGTGCGAGAGCACCGCCGTGTAGGCATGGGTTTTGGCCAGTTCCACGCAATCGAACGTTTCCGTTAGCGAACCAATCTGGTTGACTTTCACGAGGATCGAATTGGCCGTGCCGGTTTCAATTCCTTTGCGCAGGAATTTGACGTTCGTCACAAACAAATCATCGCCTACAAGCTGGACTTTGTCGCCAAGCTTGTCCGTGAGTTTTTTCCACGTGGTCCAATCACTTTCGCCGCAGCCGTCCTCGATTGAAACAATCGGATACTTGGCGACCAGCCTGGCGTAAAAGGCCACCAGGTCATCGCCGGTGACCGTTTCGCCGGTGGATTTCTTGAACTTGTATTTCGAACCGCCCTCGTAAAACTCAGACGCCGCCGGGTCGAGGGTCAGGTAAATGTCCTTGCCCGCCTTATAGCCCGCATTTTTGATGGCCTGCAGAATGGTTTCCAGCGCCTCTTCGACACTGCCCAGTTTCGGCGCGAATCCTCCTTCATCGCCCACTGCCGTGCTGCAGCCTTTTTTCTTGAGCACCGCTTTGAGAGCATGAAACGTTTCCACAATCGCGCGCAATCCTTCGCTGAACGTGGGCAGCCCCAGGGGCATGATCATGAATTCCTGAAAATCAATCGGCGCGTCTGAATGCGCGCCGCCGTTGATCACATTGGCCATCGGCGCCGGCAGGACTTTGGCGTTTGGACCGCCTAGATACTTGAACAGCGGCAAATTTAGCGCCGCGGCGGCGGCCTTGGCATTGGCCAGCGAAACCGCCAGAATGGCGTTGGCGCCCAGTTTGGACTTGGTCTCCGTGCCGTCCAAATCCAGCATGGCGCGGTCAACGGAAACCTGGTCAACCGAATCCATTCCTCGCAATGCCGGCAATATTTTTTCCGTGATGTTATTGACCGCCTTCCGCACGCCTTTGCCCAGAAACCTCTTTGGGTCGCCATCCCGCAATTCGATGGCCTCGTGCTCGCCAGTGCTGGCGCCGCTGGGCACCGCCGCGCGTCCCGCCGCGCCGCATTCGAGCGTCACATCCGCTTCCACCGTCGGGTTCCCGCGCGAATCAAAAACTTCGCGCGCCTCAATCGTTGCAATTTTCGTCATAAAAAATCGGGACATGATAGAACCCGGAGGCGGCAAGTCAAGGTTCCGGCATTGAGTGCGGTTTAATAGGGCGCCGGTTTGCCTTCGCTATCGGTATGAAATACAAGCTCAAACAGATCGGTCTCTCTGGCGCCCTCCTTGAGCCATCCGTCCATTTGATAAACCGAGAAGGGCGCCAGCGCCAGGTCGCCCGGACAGGGATAAATTCGTTCATAGGCGGCGGCCTGGGGAAAGGCGACTGCCGGACCAAATGTATAATGGCGTTCACGCAAAACCACCGGTTGCAGGCTGACCCGGTCCGGGCCGCGTTCTCTCGCCCCGGAAAGCTTTTCAATTGACGCTTTCAGCATGTCGTCCTGCGTGCCCGCCAGCGCGGGCGACCAGACGCGCAGGAAAATATCGTTGTTCGGCAAAAGTTTGTAGTTCCGGTCAAACGGGTCGCGCTTGATTCGTGTCGTGGCCTGTTCCGCTTTGCATACCCATTCAGCGCCATTTTCCATGGCCCGATAGTTTCGCAGTCCATTAAAATTGCCAAAGTACGAAGCCACTCGATCTGTTGACGTGTCATGTGTCGGCTTAAAATTGCTCAGGATTATTCCATCGGAGTTGATGTCGTCCAACGCGCCATGAGTGCTGCCGTAGGATTCCAACCTGCTCCCGGCATTGATCAACGCCGCGGCGTGGACATAGTGATTGTCCAGGCTCACCAATATGGTGGCCGGATTCAGCGTCACTGTGGTCAGCCCTCGGGCAATTCGTTGCAACGCCAGTGGATAATGGTTGGTCATCGTTGCGTTCATCCAGTCGTCCGCTGTCGCGAAGCCGCGCCCGTCCAGTTGTCCCTTGCGCCGAAGCGCCTCGACCACCGGCTCGTACCGGAGGGGGTCTCCATTCACAGGTGAATAACGAAGCGTGTCATTGGTCCGGTTCCACTCAATCACCGCGCGTTCGTCCCGGAAATTCAGCACCAAAAAGCGCCCGGGCCGAATCCGCGCGGCGACCACCTCCGCGCCTTTCAAATTGACAAGTTTTTCAGCCAGCCTTTCGGTTTCAGAAGGCGCGTTGTGAATTTCGATCCAGTCCTCGATCCCCGATGTGGGCAGGACGACGTCGTTGGAATGCTGTATGGATAAGGCCACATG
>JBOHXA010000752.1:0-11158 GCA_050737335.1 Limisphaerales bacterium
ATCAAGGGCGGTTCGGCGAGTTTAGATGGCCGACGGACAATGGATTTACAGGAACGTGGGCACAATTACTTTCTAATCCGGCTGAAAGAGATAATTTTGATAACAGCGAATATATGGCGTGGCAATCGGCACAGGGATTGTTAAACAAATTGAACGATTTGAATGTGGAATATCCCGGCCATGTTTATATGCTGGCGCATAGTTTGGGAAATGTTGTGGCTGGCGAAGCATTGCGGTTGGCGGGCACAAATCAGGTCGTCAATACCTATGTGGCCAGTCAAGCCGCCATATCAGCGCATACTTATGATTCTACTATCACTTCTCCTTACTTATTGCAATTTACATATCAGTATCCTACTGGCCCTTTGAATTCATTGGGGACACTTAATTATGGCCCAAGCACGCCGAATATTTATGGAAATTGGCTTGCTGAAAATAGTGTGGCGGTCGGCAAACGAATCAATTTTTACAATATAAATGATTATGCGCTGGCGATGCCGGCTTGGGGTTATGACCAAATCACCAAGCCAGACTCGTCAGTTCTGGAAGGAGTTCGATTCTGGACTTATGGTTACAATGGCAGCGCCGGTGATCCGCCGCCGTGGAATAATTTTCATAAGGAAAATGATTTGGGATTTGATATTAGTTTCGACATTGTCAATGTTCTGACTAATCGTTATGAAGTGATGTCTTATGCAGCCGAATCTTATTCAACTGCTTTGGGCGCAACGCCAACAGTTACAACGCTGACAAGAAATGTTGATATGACAAGCCCAGATAATAACATCTGGCCATCACCCGATCCGCTTGGAAATAGCTATAAGTCTCATTTTTGGCACAGTGCAGAGTTCGAGGGCGACAACGCGATGATGCAAGGATACTGGAATTACCTATTAAGCTCACAAGCATTCAGTCTCAAATAATTTATGAAAGTGAGAAACTCAATAATTTGGTTTTGCGCGGCAGTCATCATTCTGATGGCTCTGATAATCTGGTTTGGGAAGAAGCCAGCAGAAATGCCTTTGTCGCCTGCGGCAGAAACTAACACGACAGAACAAGCCATTATCAAACCAAATCAAGCAGTCGTTCCAATCGTTAAGACAAATGCACCAGTAATTGGGACAAATGTTTCAAAAATGTCCACGCAAGACAAGAACGAGCAAATACGCGAAGGGTTGGCAACGCTCAATGATGTTCCGATTGCTTTTTACGGCAGATTGGAGGACCAGTTTGGCGATCCAGTCATTGGTGCTCAAATTAGCGGAGTTACTATTATTCGTAATGGCACAAAGTCAGGTGCAGAAAGAGTCTCGACTATGAGTGATGGTAACGGCTTTTTTCAATTAAATGCAGGAAAAGGCGAGAGTCTTGGGGTAACACCGCATAAAAAAGGATATGTGCTGGCGACTACCGATACATCTTTTGATTATTCATATATGTATGCCGACCGCTTCACCCCAGACCAAAATAACCCGACCGTCATCAAAATGTGGAAACTGCAAGGCGCGGAGCCACTGGTGAAAATTGATAAGACCTACAAACTGCACTACACGGCTGCGCAGATGAACTTTGATTTGCTAGCCGGGCAAATCGTGCCGAGTGGTGGCGACGTGAGAATCACAGTAAATCGGCCAACGGGCGAAGTGTCGGAACATAACCCACAAAAATGGAGTATTGATTTTGAAGTTATTGATGGCGGTTTCATCGAAACGTCGAGCAAGGAATCCGCAGTTACATTTGCCGCACCGGAGGGCGATTATCAACCTAGCGGCACTTTTGGAAATAATAACGGCACTGACGAACTTGATAAAAATTTTTTCGTCGAAAGCCGCAACGGTCAAGTCTTTAGCAAGCTTTACCTTTCATTAGGAATCAACAACAAGCCAGATGGTTTGATGTATATCACGCTCCATGGTGTTGCCAACACGAACAGTTCTCGGAATTGGGAAGCAACTGCTCCAACACAATAATATATGACAAATGATACCCGTCGAGTTCTCGCTATACCATCGGCTTTGTTTGCTACGCTGTTATTTGGTATTTGTATTCTTTATGTGTTAAAACAATTTAGCTATCAAGGAACAAGTGATAAGTTACGAATGATTGTTGTTTTAGCTTACCTAGCTATTTTAACTATATTAGGTTGGCTTTATGTTACATTCAAAAAGCGTTTAGCAGGATTTATCCATGCAGTGCTAATGTTTGGTATTGCAGGTTTGGGTTTTTATGGAGGAGTCATTGGATTACAAAGTCCGCTCGCTGATAATCCTTCTGCCGGCATTCTTGCCGCTGCGACTCTTATTTCGTTCATCTTGGGAGTGCTCGCGGCAATTTGTGGGATTAGCATGATGTTTTGTGTATTCAAAAAATCTTGAATCGGAACAGTAATACAAATCCGAATTTCCTAGACGATCCTTATGGCGAACATTTTTATCATAGCGCCGAATTCAAGGGCGACTATCCACAACAACAAAATTATTGGAACGAACTTTTAGGCTCGGATGCTTTCAATCTAAAATAATATGAAAATTCGTTCTTCAATTTTTTTGTTTATTGCCATCGTCGTGGCATTGATGCTGTGGCACGGAAGAAAGAAGCCGACAGGAACGCCGACAATAACAGCGGTTGAAACCAATGTAGTGCCGTCAGCGACCACCGCACCAAGTGCGCCGGTGAACGCGCCGGTTCATAGGAACACGCCACCGACGCAGCTTGCGACCAACGCGGCCATGCCGTCGAACCAAACCAAAGGCGAGCCGATGAAAGAAGGACTGGCGGAAATGAACGACGTGCCGATAGTTTTTTACGGCAGACTGGCAGACCAGTTTGACAGTCCGGTTGTCGGCGCGCAGATTGACGCGAGTGTGAGGATTTACAACGGCGTTCAGTCCACGGTGAACCATCTGAAAACGCTGAGCGATGGAAATGGATTTTTCCAGATACAAGGCGGCAAGGGCGAGAGCCTCGGCATCATGCCGAAAAAGGCAGGCTATGTCTTGGCCGCGACCGATACCTATTTCAAATACTCGTATATGTATCCCGACCGTTTTTCGCCCGACCCAAACAATCCGACGCTGATAAAAATGTGGAAACTGCAAGGCGCGGAGCCATTGGTGAGCATCAATCAGGAATACAAACTTCACTACACCGGCTCGCCGATCAATTTTGATTTAGTCGCGGGCAAAATCGTTCCCACCGGAGGCGACATAAGAATCACGGTGAATCGTTCGGCGGGCGAAGTGTCCGAACACAATCCCCAGGACTGGAGCGTGCAAGTGGAGGCGGTGAACGGCGGATTGATTGAAACCACCGTGGCGGAATCGCGGGCGACATACGCAGCGCCGGAAGACGGCTACCAGCCAACCGCTGCGTTTGAAATGTCCACGGCGGCGCAGAGTTGGCACGCGGCGGTTGACCAGATGTTTTTCCTTGAGAGCCGGAACGGAAAAGTTTTTAGCAAAGTCCGGCTCATTTTGGGAATCAATGAGACGCCGGACGGCTTGATGGACATTACATTCAGCGGCGTGGCGAACACGAATAGTTCGCGCAACTGGGAGGCGACCGTGCCGCAATGAAAAAGCTCCTTCGCATCCTTGTGGGCGTGGCATCGCTGGCGACGGTAATCGGCTGGACGGTGATGATACTGGGCGTGCAGGACTGGCGCGCGCCGATGGCCGGGGCGGGCGACGGCGCAGGCACGGAATCCCCATCGGACGGCGAACAATTTTTTAACAGCTTGCTCATCGGCGCAATTTGGCTGTTGCCCATCAGTCCGTATCTGTGCATGGCGGCGGGCGCGTTCAATCTCATCGGCGGAAAATCATTGCGCGTGGCGTATGTCTATGCGTTGGTGGTGCTGGCGTTGATGACGCTGATAATGGCGGTGACATTCATGCGAAGATTAGAGCTAATCGCGCTGGCAAATGTCGTCATTGGCGCACTTTGGGCATACAGTTTTAAGCCGCAAAGTGGCTCGCAAAATCCAAATTAGCAGTGGGACGCCTTACTCCTTACGGGATAAGGGATTTTTTCAACCGCCGACTGCACAGCGGATGACAACGCGGCGACACATTTAGCGGCAACGACATGGCAACGCCGGTGACAACGGGCGTAACAACGTGGCGGCAACGGAAACGGCAACAGTTGTGCGCCTGAAAAATCATGTCAGACATCTCTCCTAAACGGTGCTTTGGCCGTGACGCGGGAGCGCGAAAAATCCGGCGTTCATCCAGCCATTTTCCAGAAACTTTCCATTCAAAATCCAGCGGGTGATTTTGACGTATTAGACGAAACACGCGTTACCCCTTAACGAGCAAGGGGGTTTTGTGCTTACCGTGATGAGGCGCGAAATGCTTCGTTTGGTGTTGCGTCCGGTGCTTCGTTTTAGTTGACCGTTTGTTGCTTCGGAAGTTGCCTTGCGTGTTGACCACTTTGTTGACCGGCGTGTTGATTGGTCTGTTGACCATCATGGTGCTTCGTCCGTTGACTGCATCGTTGCACACAGCCGTTGCGTCAGATGAAGAAGGCCATTTTCCTGTCAGACATCTTCCCTTAACACAGCTAGGGAGCTTGACGGCTGGCGAAGATGTTGCGGAAATTTTGCGCGAATTTTGCGCGAAAATCGCGCGAACGGTTCAATACCATTCAACGCCTTTCAACCGTCGTAAGGCTGACAGGAAAATGACTGGCGGCGGGAATTTTTACCGATGACACCAACCCCTTGCCCAATCCGTCACGCCGTCGAAACAGCGGTGAGCCATGAAATGTTCCGGCCATCGCTCGCCGGATGTTCCGAAAACAGTTTTGAGACGGCACGCCTAACGTCTAACGGTGTTAGCGGTTTTTGCGTTCGAGAATTATCCCATCGTTGTTTGAAGGCCGGACGAAATCCGTTCGCGGCGTGGACGATTTTTGTTCGACAAATTTAACACGGAAAAAACGGCGGGCTTCTAGGGCGGCGTTCTCTTTGCAATCGGGCGGGCGCGTGAAATTTTTTAACGTCATTGTTCCAGTCGGGCGTCGCTGGCCGAGTCAGGTTGCTCATGTGCTCTAGCGCCGCACGGCGCGCCACGATTGCTTGCCCCATGTAACGACCCCCAAGCAATCGTTCTTCCCCGCGTCGGTCAGGATTTTTTATCCGGCGCGTCCCGCAGGAAAGCGTCGAGGAGTTGGAGCACGGTTTTTTGCTTGTTGCGGGGAAGCTGGCGCACGGCGGAAACCCGTTGCTCCAGTTGCGAAGGCGGGCCGGGCTTGCGCGCGCCGCTGGAAATTTTTGCCGAACCGATCAGCGCGTTGACCGGCACGCCGAAGACGCGGGCGATTTGCTCGATGGTTTTGGCCGTGGGATTTTTCGCCTGCCGTTCGAGATACGTCACCATCTTGACGGTGGCGTTGAGCCGTTCGGCCAGTTGCGGTTGCGTCCAGCCGCGTTCCTTGCGGAGCGCCGCGAGGCGTTCGCCGAACGGAGGGGCGGGTTTGGTTGCGGGTCGTCCTGCCATGTCCGCATCGTAAAACATATTTTCGGAAATACCCATTTTGGCTTGCAATGTATAACTAGATATGTCTAGTTATAGTCGTCATGGTTCACGACCGCAAGAAAACTTTGAAAACGGGCTTGACGCCTTCGCGGAAAAAAGCGCGCCGTCCGGCCAAGTTCGACGCGCTCGTGATGAATCCAAAATCTTTCACGCACCCCGCATCCGAGGCACCGCTAGGCGCCGGGACGGGTGTTGCCGCGAGGCAGCATCCGTCCCGCACTATTTTCCTCACGCTCCGCTACGGGCACTGGCAGGCGGGCGGGTGTCGTTCGCAAGACGGCATCCGTCCGGCTGGTTTTTGAGCTATGAGACAACCCCTGATGCCCAACGTCGTGGCGGCGGCTAAAAAAGCCAGCGCGCCGCCCGCGAATCTGGACGAACTCGTTTTGGGTTGCGGCGTGGGAAGTTATCCGTGGGATCGCTGGCAGCGCAAGGCGTTGTCGGCGGGCGTCGCGCCGGAACTGGCCGAGCTAGGGCGGGCGGTGATGCGGGAAGCCTACCAGCACAACTGGGACAAGCGGCTCAAAATGCTTTGCGGCTGGAACGACCACGGACGTTGCATGATGCAGCAGGCGTCGCACTGTCCCGCCGTCGTTAAACTGCGCTGGCAGCGGATGCTGGACACGGACGGCTATCGCGGCGAGCGCGACCCGCAAACCGGCGAATGGAAATCGTGGCCATGAACACCATTGACCTCGCCCGACTCAAAGCGAGCATTGACCTTGTGGCCGTCGTGCAGTCACGCGGCGTCAAACTCATCCAGCAGGGCAAGGACTACGTCGGCCTCTGTCCGTTCCACGACGAGAAAACGCCATCGTTCCGCGTCACGCCCGCGAAAAATCTTTTTCACTGTCTTGGCTGTCACGTCGGCGGCAGCGTCATTGACTTCATCATGCGCCAAGACGGTTTGACCAAGAGCGAGGCGATTGCGTGGCTTAAAGAAAACAGCGGCGCAACTTTTACGCGGCCAGCCGTGCCAGCGACACCGGCGAAATTTTTGAATCCCCAGGACGCGGAGGCGTTGTTGCAGCGGGTGGTGACATTTTACCGCCGGACGCTGTGCAAGGACGCGGCGGGCATGGATTACTTGAAGCGGCGTAATCTGTCCGACGCGACGATGCTGGAAGTTTTTCAAATCGGATACAGCAACGGGACGCTGCACAAGGCGTTGCCGCAGTCCGGCGAAATCGTTCAGAACCTGAAAACTTTGGGCGTGTTGAACCGTCGCGGGCAGGAACACTTTCGCGGCTGCGTGACCGTGCCGATTTTCGACGCGGCGGGAAACATGGCGGGCATTTACGGCCGTCGCGTGAGCGACGCCGAGCCGCGGCACTTGTATCTGCCCGGCGCGCATCGCGGCGTGTGGAATGGCACGGCGGCAAAAATCAATCAGACGCTGTTTATCACCGAGGCGATTTTGGACGGCATGAGCCTGTGGCAGGCGGGCTTCAAAAACGTGATTGCGTTGTATGGCGCGAGCGGCTGGACGGACGACCACGCGCAACTGTTACGCGCCAACGGCGTGAGTGAAATTTATCTGTGCCTCGACAACGACAAAGCCGGCGAGGAAGCGACGGCGCGACTGCAAAATGAAATCCTGCCGCCGCTGGTGAAAAAAATCCACGTCGTCAAGTGGCCGGAGGGCGTGAAGGACGCCAACGATTTTTTTGCCAGCCGCGACGCGGCGCAGTTCCACGAGTTGCTTAAAGCAGCCAATCCGTTGCCCGACGAAACGGCGATGTTGAACGACGCGGACGCCACCGCCGAAAAAATCGAAATGACGCCGGACGGATTTATCGCCCGATACGGCAACCGCCGTTATCAGTTGCGCGCCATCGAGCGGCAGGGCGCGTCGCGGTTGCGGGCGACGGTCAAGGCCGTCAGCGGTGATCCGGCCAACGCCGGACGCTTCCACATAGACACGGTGGATTTTTACTTGAGCCGTTCGCGGCGAATGTTCATCGGCGAGGCGGCAAGGTTGTTTCGTGACACGGCGGAAACGGTTGAAGCGGACGTGAACCGGCTCATCGGCCAAATCGAAACGTATGCGCAAAAACAACTGGTGGAAAATCACAGTCCGGTGGTGTTGGTGTCGGACGCGGACAAAGCCGAGGCGTTGAAACTCGGACGCCACGCCGATTTGACCGGCGAAATTTTGCGGGACATGGAAAAACTCGGACTCATCGGCGAGGCGACCAACAAACTGATTGGTTACTTGGTGATGACCAGCCGGAAAATGCCCGACCCGCTGGCATTGCTGACATTGTCGGGCAGCGGTTCAGGCAAGAGCCATTTGCAGGACACCATACTTTGCCTTTGTCCAGATGAAGATTTAATCAAGCTGACTTCGTTGACCGACCGGGCGTTGTTTTACAAGGGCGAGGACTCGCTGAAAAATAAAGTGCTGGCCGTCGAGGAAATGGCCGGAGCGCAGGGAGCGGACTACGCCATCCGCAATCTCATCTCCGCGAAAAAACTCGTCATTGAAAGCACCGTCAAAAACCCGATGACCGGACGGCTGGAAACGCAGGTCAACACCGTGTTCGGTCCGACGGCGGTGTTCCAGACGACGACCAATCCGCGAACGGACGCCGAGACGCGCAGCCGGTTCATCATCGTCAGCGTGGACGAATCGCCGGAACAGACACGGGCGATTTTGGCGGCGCAACGGCAGAGCCACACGCGCGAAGGTTGGCGGCAACGGCTGATGCGCGAAGCGATTTTGAAACGGCATCATGCGTTCCAGCGGTTGTTAAAACCGTTGAAGGTGGTCAATCCGTTCGAGCCGTTGCTTTCGTATCCCGACGAATCGCTGCTCGTGCGCCGCGACCAGCCGAAATACTTGAACCTGATTTTGGGCGTGACGTTCCTGCATCAGTTGCAACGGCCAGTCCACAACGACGCCGAGTTAGGCGACTACATTGAAACGACGCTCGACGACATCGCCATTGCCAACGAACTGGCGCATGAGTTGTTCGGCCACAACCTCGATGACCTGTCACGGCCAAGCCGCGAGTTGCTGCGGCTCATCGCTGATTATGCCGCCGGAAAAACCGGCAAGGGCGCGACCGGCAAAATGGCCGGTGACGCTGCCACCTTCAACCGGCGCGAGTTGCGCGAGGCGTTCAAGTGGGGCGACACGCGGTTGCGGACGCATCTCGATGAACTTGTCGAAATGGAATACCTCGTGCCGGTGTCGGGACGCTTCGGGCAGACGTATCACTATCGTTTGCTGTATGAGCCGGAGCAGCGCGAGGGAAAGTTTTTGACTGGCATCAAATCGGTGGAGCAACTGCGAAAGGAAGCCAGCCTCGCAGGTGTTTTGACCCACCTCGCACCCACCCCGCAGATGACAAAGCGCGAGGTTCAAAACGCGAAAGCAGTCAACGGCCACAAGCGTTTGATGAAATCGGCGCACAACCTCACGCCGGTTTTGCGGGGACAGATACCGGCGGCGCATCGCAATGGAGGCAGGCCATGAGAAAGCGACGCGCCGCCATCCAGCTTCCCGCCGTGGTCAACGACTATCTGGAATCGTTGCGCGTGCGCCATTACTCGCCCGACACAATTTATTATCGGGAAGGCGAGTTGCGCCGGTTTTGGCTTCATCTTCAAAGCATCGGCGTGAGCGAGTTCCGCGAAGTCACGCGCCCGATGCTGGAAAAATATCACCGGCAGGCGTGGCGTGAACTGGCCATCGGCACGGTGCGTTTGAACCTCGACACGCTGCGCTTCTTTTTTGATTACTTGGAAAGCCTCAATTTGATTTTACTCAATCCGTGTCTGTGGCTGCCCAAACCTCGGAAAGAAAATCGTCTGCCGCGATATGTGCTCAAGCCGTCCGAAGTGCGCGCGCTGTTGAACGCGCCGAATCAGCGACCCAGAGGACTGCGCGACAAGGCCATCATGGAACTGTTTTACAGCAGCGGCATCCGGCGGGCGGAAATGGCGCGCTTGACGTTGCAGGACGTGGACATCAAAAACGGCGTCGTCCATGTCATACGCGGCAAGGGCGGCAAAGACCGCGTTGTGCCCATCGGCCAGAGCGCGTGCGCCGCGTTGACGAGGTATCTCAAAGAGGCGCGCAGCGTGTGGCTTGCAGACCCGCGACGCAGACCGCAACCGACCAACGCGCTCTGGCTGGACGCCGAGCAGCCGCACACGCAACTGTGCAAAGAGCGCATTGGCGGCATCTGCGTGGAATACGCGCAACGGGTTTTGGGACGGAACATCTCGCCGCATCTGTGGCGGCACAGTTGCGCCACGCATCTGGTCGCCAACGGCGCGAACCTCGTTTATGTGCAGCGGTTGCTCGGACACAAATCGCTGGACACCACGCAAATTTATACGCGCGTCAGTGTGCCCGACTTGAAAAGAACGGTGCAGCGCGCGCATCCCCGCATCCGGCGAACCGTCGCGCCGCCGCCGTCGTTGACCCGCGACGACGCGGCGCTCATGCCCGGAGGCAACCGCCACGCTTAAAAAAATTATGTCAACCCAAGCCTTGTCATTCGACGTTTTGTTCCACCGCTATGTGCAGCAGTTGGAAATGCTCAACTACTCGCCGCAGACGCTGGCCGTGAACGAATTTTACTTCAACCGCTTCAGCGAATTTTTGGCCGAGGTCAAAGTGACCGACGTGCAGGCCGTCACGTCGTCGCTGTTGCTGGACTTTCAACGCTGGATTTTTTACCAGCCGACCCAGCAGGGCACGGCGCGCAGCATCGGCGGACAGAACCACATCATCATCGCCGTCAAAAACTTTTTTACGTTCCTCGCGCAGGAAGGTTACGTCGCCGGAAATCCGGCCAAAGGGCTGCGGCTGGCGCGCGAGCCGGACGCGCTCCCCAAAAACATCCTGACGCCGGAGGAGGCGCGCCGCATCATCGAAGCACCGGACACGCAGACGCTCATCGGCTACCGCGACCGCACGTTGCTCGAAGTGCTTTACGCCACCGGCCTGCGCAAAGAGGAGTTGCGCCACATCAACGTGGCCGACGTGAATCTTGAAGAAGAACTGTTGCGCGTGAACAAGGGCAAGGGCGGAAAAGATCGCGTCGTGCCCTTGAGCCGCATCGCCTGCCAGTATCTCGAAAATTACATCAAGGCCGTCCGGCCAGAACTTTTGAAAGGCAAATCATCCGACAAACTGTTCATCTCCATTCGGGACGGCCTGCCCATCGGCAGGCACGGCGTCGCGCGTTTGCTCGCCAAGTATATGCGCAAGCTGCGGCTCAAAAAACACGTCACCTGCCATCTGTGGCGGCACAGTTGCGCCACGCACCTTTTGAAAAACAATGCCAACCTGCGCCATGTGCAACAAATTTTAGGGCACAAATCGCTGGCGACCACGGAGCGTTACCTGCGGCTGACCATCACCGACTTGAAAGAGGCGCATCGCAAGTTCCATCCCCGCGAGCAGCAGGAGCGGCGCAAAGCAGCGCAGCAACCCTGAATGCGCTGGCGTTGAACCCCAAAAAAATTACACTGTGTCCGCGTGAAACACAGGCCGCAAAAAACTTGTTCCAGCCGGTTGAACATCCAAAACCGGCGACGGCAAAAGCGGGAGCTAATGCCTGAAAACACGCGCATTGTGGGCAAAAGTCATAGCGGCCTCTTTG
>JBOHXA010000753.1:0-2754 GCA_050737335.1 Limisphaerales bacterium
CATTTAGGGGGTAATACGCCAGGGGATCGTCGGCCAGGACGGTGTTTTCATACGCCGCGGCGGGCAGCACCTGCACCGTCAACGTTGACGCGCTGCTGGCGGTTGGTCCGCCAACGGAATTGTTTGCCACGACATTGTAGGTTCCGGCGTCAGCCGACGTGACGCCGGTGAGAGTCAAGGTCGAATTGGTTTGGCCTGCGATGTTGACTGCGCCGCCGCCTGTGTTGACCTGCCACTGATAGGTTATTGGCAGCGTGCCTCCGAAGGTAGCGCTAAACGTTACCGATTGGCCGGCGAAGACATTGGGGGCTGTTGGATAGATGTCCTGAACCACAAAGGGAGCGCTGCCGGCATTGACCGTCAAGGCGGCGGATGCGCCTGTGGTTGAGCCGGAGCCGTTGCTTGCAATCAAAGCGTATTGGATCGTGAGCCCGCCATCCGGCGTGGTATCCACTGTCAAAGTCGGACTGGTTGCTCCGGAAATATTGGTCATGGCGCCGCCGCTGCCGCCATCAGTTTCCCATTGATAGCTTGTTGCCCCGCTCACGGTGGCCGATATGCTCACTGGCGTGCCGGCATAGACAACATTAGTGGGTGAAAAAGCAGGCGGCGAGACAATGGGATATCCCGCCAGCGAAAGCCCCAGGTCAAACACGCCGTCGTAGTTATGGCTGCTGCCGTAGGTGATCGAACCGCTGCCGCTTGGGAACACGCCCACTTCGCCCCCTGGATAAGGATTGCCGCTGACATTGCCCAGATTGCACCAGCCTGCGCCGGTGGAAATTCTGCCAAACGAATAACCGTAAACCGTGTTGGCATTCAATGGCAATGTAAAGCCGCTCCATCGCAGCCAATCGGTGTTATTGGCGAAGACAAAATTGGTGGGCGTCGAGCTATAGACCGCATACAGAGTCGCCGAGGAACCGGAAACGCTGTAGATGCGCAACAAATAAGTTTGGCCGCCCGAGGAAAGCCCTCCACTGTTGCCCGCGAGCGAAATGGCGACGGTGCTCAGAACGTAGCCGCCGGGATTACTACCGGTCGTGAATGTTTGGCCGGGCGGGGTGGCATTGTCAAAATAGTAGTTCAGGCCATCCGGGCTGTTGGCTCCGCTGGCCATACTTAACTGGGCGATATCATTGGCGCCAGCCGTGGGAGCGGCGCCCCCAATGTCCGCGAGCGCGGCAGTTGCGCTGGTATAAAGAACCGTTACGCTGGCGACGGCGCTTGTGGACGAGCCGAATCCATTATTGACGATAACCTGATACTGGTAGCGGCCAGGCTGCCAGTCGGTGGTGTTCACCACAAGGTTTGAGGCATTGTACGCGGGTATATTTGTTAATGTCCCGCTGCCTCCATCGGCGAGCCATTGATAATTCAACGGAGCCGCGCCGCTGGCTGTCTCGGTGAGGGTGACCTGCGCCCCAACCGCAACCGTGGTGGATGGCGAAACCTTGATGGGATTCGAAAACGGATACGGACTGGGTCCGACTCCAATTGGCAGCAGGCCGGCGTCAAAAACAGCGTCGGAAAGGCCAGTCGCCCCGGTGGTCAGCGGGCCGCCAAGTGGCGGGATAAGACAGAGTTGGCCGCCGGGATAAAGATCGGTGTTGGTCGGGCTGCTGTTGAGAGCGGCCCAGCTCTGAAATGTAGTATTGGTTCGTTCATTGCCAAATCCGTAGGCATACATGGTATTGGCTTTGAGAGGAACCTCGAATCCACTCCATTCAAGCCAATCGCCAAATGTGAACGCAAAATTGGTTGCCGTGTAATGCGCCATTAACGTGGCAACGCCGTCCCTGATCGAGAAAACAAACAAATCGTAACCCTGGGCCGTCGTGGTGTCGCTGCTTCCGCCGCCGCCGGTTTGGACCGCCACGGAAGTCAGATAATAGCCCGCGGAATTGGTTCCAGTGGTGAACGTTTGGCCATCGTAAGCCCCACTGACCGCCCCGTTATCGTCATAATAATTCAAACCGTCGCCGTTGCCGCCGCCGGTCGTTTGACTGATGTCATTCAGACCGGACAAAACACTGCCGCCCTCATCGGTCAGCGTGGCCGGCGCGGTGGGAAGGTCAATTGTCAATTGCGAGACCGCGCTGGTTGCAGAGCCGGAACCATTCGCAATGATGATATCGTATTGATAAGAGCCAAGGGGATAGTTGGTGGTGTTTGAGGTGTTTATCAGGTAAGAGGCGCTGGTGGCGCCGGGAATGTTCGTCAAAGCGCCGCCGCTGCCGCCGTCGGTTTGCCATTGGTAAGTAATCGCGCCCGTGCCAAAAACGGTTGCTGTTGCCGTGACTTGCGTTCCATTTGTCACAACGCTTGATGGCGAAAGTACCGGCGCGTTGACAAACAGGTTGGTGATGTCGGTCACGCCAATATCCATCATGGCGTCATACCCGGCTGTTGTGGAGAAGGTCATTCCGCCGCCATTGGGTGGAATCAGGGCGCATTGGCCTCCGGTATATTGGTCGTTATCGTCACTTCCCATCAGTTCGTAACCCGTTTTCCCCCGATGGAAGGACCAGGCATACAGGGTATTGGGCTCGAGGCCAATGCTCAGGCCGGCCCATTGTAACCAATCGCCTTCGTAAAAAGTGAAGTTCTGCGAAATGTAGGTCTGAAGCAATATCGCATTGGTGCCAGTGGCATCTACGGAGTAAATGCGCAAATAATAGGGTTGAGAATTGGTTGTGATGCCACCGCCGCCGCTGCCTGCGGCAACCAGAGCCAGAGACGTAAGGATGTATC
>JBOHXA010000754.1:0-12870 GCA_050737335.1 Limisphaerales bacterium
GCCCTGACCAGGCCCATCGAACCGGGCGACCGCCAGGCCTGGGCAAACCTCCACACCAGCTTTGACTACGACAAGATGCTGAACTCATTTCGAACGGAAGACCCGCCGGGCCTCGACACTCCCACAATGGCCCGCGTCGCCGGCTATTCACTCGAACAAGTGGACGCCTTCCTGGGCAAACTGGGCAATCCCATCGGCATCGCCGCCTATAAACCATTTCAATCCGCCGGCGAAGATTTTTTGCACAATTATCTGGGCATGATTGGAATTCCCATCGAGTTATACCCGCGCTTTCCCACCAATGCCGATATGGTTCTGCTCACTGAATCGGCCAAATTCGACCCGGACATTGTGCCAAAAATCAAAAACCAATTGCGCGCCGGCAAATCCGTCGTCATTACGTCCGGCCTCCTGCGGGCTTTGCAGGGTCATGGTCTTGAAGACATTGTGGAAGCCCAATGCACCGACCGCAAAGTATTGGCCCGCCAATTCTCCGCCGGCTTCGGCGCAGGAAACGCGTCAGCCCTGGACGACGCCGCAAATGCCATCTTGCTCCCGCAAATTGTCTTTTTCACCAATGACGCCTGGTCCCTCGTTCGCACCGAAGCCGACGGCAACGCCTTTCCGCTTTTGCTCATGGATCGCTATTCGAAGGGCGTCCTTTACATCCTCACCATTCCAGACAATTTCAATGACCTTTACGCCTTGCCCCCCGCGGTCACGCGCGCCATTAAGCGATATATTATGCGCGATTTCCCGGTGCGCCTCGACGGACCGTCACAAGTCGCCCTCTTTGCCTACGACAATCACACATTCATCGTCCAGTCCTTTCTGGACGGCCCGGCCGACGTAACGATTTCCGTTCCCGACAGTTTCAATCATCTAATGAATCTGGTAACCCAGGACCAACTCGATTGCCAGCCAGCATCCGTTCCAACGCAGTGGATGCGCCGCGACGGCCTCGAAACGCGCAACTCGTTCGATGTCCATTTACCGCCTCATAGTTACGAAGTCTTTGAGATGGAAAATGATCCGTAGGAGCCTTCCGATTGCCGCGAGAGACGAGCAAAGACCCCCGGTGGGGGCTCGCGGAAAAATCGCGGAGGCATCCAGCGGGGATTTGGCAATTTCGGCAAAACAAGCCTTACCCCGAAAAGGCATGGAAACTTTCCATGAACCGTGGTTCGTGGGCCGGGCAATGAGCGAAGCTGAAGAATAATTCCGCGAACGAGTCAGAGCGGACTCATGTCCGCTGCTACGCCCCTCGTTTCTGTAGCAGCGCCGCGTGAGCGCGCTCTGACTGATTTCGTGCGGGTTGATTCTCAAAACCAGAAAATTTGAGCGAACTCACGTTCGCTGCTACGACCTCGCTTTCTGTAGCAGCGTCGCGTGAGCGCGCTTCAGCCAAATTCGAACGGGCTTGAGAGCCAAAACCACAGTCATCCCACAGGAAATCGAAAAAAGTGCTGGCTTGATTGTCATGTCGCCAGGACGCCCCTGTTTCCTGCGGCGCCACGCGCCACGCATCACGGATTTTTCCTCAACCCATCCGCCATTAACTCAACCACAAACCTCACTTCGGTTCCCATCTCCGGCGCGCTTGCTATTTCGAAACGCCCTCCGATTTTTTCGAGCCTCAACTTCATATTCACCAATCCGTTGCCCGAGGACCGGCCAATCTCGCCATTCTTCCTTTGTGTTTTCGTTTTTGTATCAAATCCGCGCCCGTTATCACGCGCGACAAGCGTAAACGAGCGGGTTGTTGTCATGAGCGAAACGCTTACTTCTGACGCGGCCGCGTGCTTCACCACATTGTGCAACGCTTCCTTAAAGGCCAGGAACAAATGATGCCGCACTTCCGCCGTCACCAGCCATTGCGGCAATTGCACCGGCATTTCGAGCCGGCAACGAATCCCCAGCGAACCCAGATAATCCTGCGCAAATTTGCCCAGATAATTCACCAGGCTATCGAGCGTGTCATGCTCCGGGTTCACCGCCCAAACGATTTCATCCATCGCCCGCGTCATTTCACGCGTCGTTTCGTAAATTCGCACCAGTTGCACCGCCGCCGCTTTGGGATTCTCCAGTTCGCCGTGCGCGAACTGGCTCAACAACGAAATACGCGTGAGATTGGCGCCGAGATTATCGTGGATGTCCCGCGCAATCCGCGCGCGTTCGCGTTCGACTGCGCGCTGCCGTTCCACTCGCTCGAGGTTTCTCCGCATTCGCCAGCGCGCCAAACCCAACACCGCGCCGGTCAGAAGCGCCGCGGCAACCAGACCGCTGCCAATTCGAAACCACCACGTCTGCCAGAAATAGGGCTGGACGGAAAAAGCCAGGCTTGCCCCCGCGTTGTTCCATACGCCGTCGCTATTGCAGGCCGTCACTTCAAAGCGGTACTTTCCCGGTGGAATGTACGTATAAACCACGTTCCGTTTTGTCCCGGCATCCGTCCACTCGTGGTCCAATCCATCGAGCCGGTACTTGAATGCCATCTTCTCCGGCGAAACAAAACTGATTCCAGTGTAATCGAATTCAAATCGCTGGTGTCCGGGCCCGATTTGCAACGGCCCGCCCGGACCGTCAACCCCGCCGTCAATCCGGCCATCAACCAGCATCTTTTCGATATGCACCGGCGGCGGCAGTTGATTGACCTTGATGTCGTTTGGATTAATCGTCACAACGCCATTGCGCGTGGAAAACCACAAACGGCCGTCGCGGGTCCGGAATGACACCGGTTGAAACCCGCCTGAACATTGCACCGTGGGCATTCCATCTCCAATGCCATAAACCAACGGATGAACCGATGATCGTTTGCGGCTCGCCCACTCGTTCAATTCCGACTCTTGTATCCTGAAAATGCCGGCGTGCGAGCTGATCCAAAAATTATTCGAACTGTCCTGCTCAATCGCGCAGATATAATTGTTCGGCAATCCTTGATTGACGCCGAGCGACAAAAAGCGTCCCTGCTTCAGGCAATCCAGTCCGCCGCCGTAGGTTCCAATCCAAAGCGTTCCATTTTCATCCAAATGAAGCGATTGCACAAAATCACTCGACAGCCCGTCCGATTGCCGAAACTGTTTTATCACTCCATTTTGCAGACGCCCCACTCCTCCGCCCAACATGCCAAACCAGACGGTCCCGTCTCGCTTCTGCGCGAGGGCCCGAACGTCCGGCAACACCAGCCCTTCCTTCTCCCCATAGTGGGTCACCTTTCCATTTTCATATTTCAGAAGCCCCGTAATGGTTCCAATCCACGTCGCCCCATTCTGTCCATGAAGAATCGCCGTCACCGCTGTCGGCGCGCCCACCCCTGGCAGCGGCTCGAAATGGCCGCCCTTTTCAATGGACAATCCCTCGCCCCATGTCCCGACCCAAAGACGATTTTGCGCATCTTCAGACACAGCCCAGACAAATGGATTTGGAATCCCTTCCGCCGCTCCAAATTGCGTCCATTTGCCTTTATAAAAACGGTACAGGCCCGCCCCTTCGGTTCCAGCCCACAGCGACCCGTCGTGCGAGCGCGTTATTGAAAGCACGCTTGCCCCCTGCCATTCATCAGGAGGCGCCAGGGTTTTCACACGGCTCGGCCGCAGCGCCAGCAAACCGCTGCTTCCCATCCCCACCCAAAGTGTCCCTTCCCGGTCTTCGCACAGACAACGCACCCAATTATCCGGAAACCCATTCGAGCGATCAAAATGCACAATCCTCCGGCCCGGAAAAATCAAGTATAGCCCCTGGTCCAGCGTGCCGACTGCCAGGCATCCCGATTTCATTTGGGTCATGGCCACCACCGACGCCTGGCCCAACGGACTCCGGCCCTCGTCAAGCATCCGGCCATCTTTCCATAGCGACAAATTATTTTGTCCGATAATCCAAAGCCCGCCCTGCAGGTCCGTGCAAATTCCCTTCACATAATCGCCCGTCCGCGACGGCAACTGCCGAAGCGCTCCATTCGTCAGCACAAAGGCGTTGCCGCCCCAATCCGCCCAAACGGTCCCTCTCGAATCGGACACGATAGCCGTCGCGCCCGCCGACCCGCTCGCGTTTGGAGTGGCAACCACCTTGCCGTTTAAATCGGCCAGCGTTCCCGCATCGTTTAACAGCCAGACATCTCCAGACGCATCAGCGCAGATGCTTTGGATTTTCTTTTGCTCCCACGGCGCCCGAAATTCTGTCGTGAAAAAATGGCCGTCCCGATAACGCGTCAATTCCCCCGTCTCATATCCGATCCATAAATTCCCCTTGGCGTCTTCAAACAAACTGGTTACCCGGGTGCTGTGCATTTCCGGCACGGTGCTGCTGTCAAAGCGCGTAAACGTCACGCCATCAAACCGCGCCAGCCCGTCGTACGTGGCCAGCCAAAGATAACCGTCGCGCGTCTGCGCCACCGCGCTCACCGCGTCATTCGGCAAACCGTCCTCCGTGCGCCACGTTCGCGTGAAATAACCCGGCAGATTTGTTGACTCACCAAAAACCGTGCCACACACAACCAGAAGCATCGGAATAGCGGAAATGGCCACCCGGACCATACGGTTAAGCCGTAACCATGCAGTTGGGAGGGAAGTGATTGCGCGACAGATTTTTGCGCAAGACAAGGAGTGAGGCGCGCGCATATCCCCCGTGGATCTGTAAGCGCCGAACGACGAAGTCCTTGCACAAAAAGATCGAGCAAGCAGGACCGATCCAATTGCATGGTTACGGCTAAGAGTTTTGCAGGCTTCTCGATGAAGGTTTGAACTTCTCATTGGAACGCTCGATTATTGTGCGCTCATTCCAAACTCCGCAAGCGAAAGTTCGGAGCCTTCACTTAACAAAGCAGCAGTGCCCGCCTTTGTCCCTAATTTTCGTTACTTTGAAGCAGGCATCGGGGAGGTTATTGTTTATAAACCATAACATGAAAGCCTTCCGCGAATCTGGCCGCATCTGCCTGCGGCTGCCGACAGCCCTCGGCGTGTTTCTCATCTTTGCAGCCGCATTCGCCACAGGATGCGGGAAACAGAAGGTTTCCGCGCCACCGGTACCCCCGCCAGAGAGTACCGCCACCACCCCCGCTGCCCCTTCGCCGACGGTTTCGGCGCCGGCGCCGCATCCTCAATCGGCGACAACTGCCGCTCCAAACTCTTCGCAACAGAGTTTGCAAGTACTCAATCAGGCCCTGATGCGTTGGATGATCAAGAACCGCCGCCATCCTCGAAGCTTTGAGGAATTTGCCAGCACAGCCAATATTCAAATACCCGCTCCGCCTCCGGGAAAGAAATATGCCTTAAACGGCAGGGGATTCATTGTTCTTGTGGACGTCTCAACGCAATGACCTCATGCAAATCCGATCCCGCCATTTCGCTTTTTCGCAACGACGACTCTTCGGCATCTCCAATGATTCCCAATTCACGGGCATCCCACCCGGAATGGATGCCACTGCCAACCCGGTCTGGCGCACACAAACGGCCCGGTTCAAACGCTTCAAAGCCTTCACATTGATCGAACTGCTGGTCGTCATCGCTATTATCGCCATCCTGGCAGCCATTCTTCTGCCGGTTCTTGCCAGCGCCAGAATCCGCGCGCAACGCGCTCAATGCATGAATAACATGAAACAAATCGCCGCCGGCCTTTTGACCTTTCCCGGCGACAACAATAACACCTTCCCGCCCGCCGGCTGGGAACGCGGCGAATACCAAATCAGTTGGGACTCCATAATTTACAGTTACATTGGGGGAGGCAACAGCCCGCCCAATTCGATGGACACTGGCGGTTACGTCATCAATCCGCAGGATGCCTCTGGAAGCATTGCCGCCGGACTCAAAATACTCGCCTGCCCATTCGACACTTTTCAGAAAGTCAATTGGATGACCACGCCCACCGGCGACCAAATGACTCTCGCGATCAAGGACTACGAAATGGTTTCCTCCGGCGACAAATACACGCAAGGCGCAGACGGTCTATTCCAGCGGGACCCTAAAAACGGACTGCCAGGCATCAATACCCCCGGTCTTATGGGGGTCGGAATCTATTGGGAAGACTATAGCTCACTTGATCGCCCGGATTGGAACGCTCCAGGCTTTCCGGACAATGTCGTCCGGCACCCGGCAGGCACGATTATGTTGGCTGAAGTTGCCAGCAGCATGAACGCCGAAGGCAACATCTGGCCGTGCTGCTGTTGCGGCCCGATCATTTCGGATGGGCAGCCCAATGGATACGGAAATCTTTACCAGATTGATACTTCCGCCACTCAAAGTCCCGTCACCTTGCAGCAAAACGGCTACAATGAAGGTCTCCTCTTGTACAAAGCCCAACGTCGCTTCGTCTATGCCTTCCACGACGGCCATGTCGAATCCCTGAGATACCAACAGACCACAAATAACGCAAACATGTGGAGTATCCAAAGCGCAGATTAATCTGCCGTGGCCGGTCGCCAGCCTTTATACAATTAGGTACGCTAATCATTTCGAGAATATGTCATCACGCAACCAAGCGGCGCGGTTTTTCTATCACGGTTAAAAACACGTTTATTTGTAGAAGTCGTCTGTGAATGCATTTGCGTTTCGATACACCGAACCGCGGATTTCTTGAGTCGGCTCAATTTTCAACCGCGCCTCCCGCCCCGCCGCCTAATCCAATCTTGCGTCAACGAAAAACATCAGATAGCATTATCCATGTGCGATTAGCAACTGTCCCCAATTCTCGTGACATGACAACTGAAGCGTTAATGCTAATGTGACTCATATCACAACCTAGTCTGACAGGCCCCAAAGGCCGCCCGGACCGATTGTGGACAAAACCTAAACTAGAAAATGATTATGAAAAACGTCGCTTCCCGCGTTCACCAACTCCTTCTTTCGCTGGTCTTAGCCTTGATACCAGCGGGCGCTCTTGCCCAGGCAAACAATATTATTTTTGGCCCGGAAGGCAGTGAAGCCAGCATAGACAATCCTGACGGCACCTGGATCAATATGTGGGGACCCGCCTTTGTTAGTACAACTTTCGATCCTGCGAATCCCCCGCCAACCGGCGACACCCAAGGTTCCGTCTATAATCAGGGTAACTGGACCGGTGACACCAACGGCTGGGATGACTATAATATGGTTTCGCCCGAGACGGCATGGGACTCGACCACATTTGACGGGAGCAAATATTCATCCATCCAGTTCGACGTCAAGTATGACACAACTTCAACGATGACACCCACAAGCGCCGCGCATTTGGCAATCGGCTTTGACACGGGCTACGCTATAGTTACGATGACAAATTTGTCGTTTGATACGGCGTCCTCAGGCCTTGCTGATGGCAACTGGCATCATGTCATTGTTCCTGTCACCGAAGCCGCGTTTACGGGAGCCGGGAAGGATCCCACGACCTGCGATGGCGTCGCCTATTATCAGTGGAACCCGGCCGGAACATCGGGAACGATGAACTTTTGGATGGCGAATGTCGTGCTGCTCGCCAATACAACGCCCGCTCCCCCTCCTACCATGAGCATTTCAAAGGCGGTCCCGGCGTTGCACTTTGTTGAAGGATCCATCTCTGGCCAGTATGACCGTCAAAATATCATCACCGCCAACGGAGCCAATTCCTCAGCGAATTACTCATGGGCCGGAGTCGCAAGTGCTCAAAACCCAGTCACCTATTCCGCGACAATTAGCCAATTCGCAGCGCCCGATCTCAACTACCATATATACATCTATCAAACGGCCGGCGCCGGATCCGCCAGCGCGCCTGATTATAACCAGCCAACGGTTGCAATGCTGCAAATAACGCCCACTGCCAACAATACTGAGGCCGTTGCGCAAATCCTCTGGAAAACAAATATGCCGGATGCCAGCGTCACCAATATCGCTCTTAACGTCACAAATTCACTGCTCACAGGGACCTGGGGGTTGCAATTTACCAGCGATACTGGCGGAAATGTCATCGCGCCTGGCGGAAATACCTACCCGTTCACGATCGACCCCGGTGTGGCCGCCAATCTTTCCAATCCGGTTACAGTTAATTTTGGAATCAATCCAAGCACGGATTCCCCATCCATTATTGGAGAAGAAGTCCTGGTTTCCCAGGCGTCCATTTCCGGCGTAAGCCCCTTGAGCGCCAATTACAATACGACGGACAATTTTCTTGGCGACACCGTATTGGATACAAATACCTGGACGGTGAATGCACTCGACCCCGCAAGCATCTGGTTCGTCGCGACAAATGACGTTTATTCGGTCAATTGGACTGTACCCGACAGCGGGTATTCACTCGTGGAAAGCTCGAGCCTGTCGAACCTTGGCCAGGCCATCGGTCCAGGATTGCCAACCGCTTCACTAACTCCAGGAAAGCGGACCCTGGTTCCCCAAAGTTCCTTGTCCGGCACTGCTGGTTTCTTTGCCCTGGTGCAACGTTCGGCCTACCAATTACAGGTCCTGATGCCCGGTGAAACAAATGCTCCGTTCACCACCACGGGCAAAGTCGGCTCGCCAACCCCCCAAAGTGTGAACTCCGAAACCATGGTCACCATCAACATGTGCGACCAAAACTGGAACATTGTCAGTTCCTCTGACATGATACATCTCACAAGCTCCGACGGGGGTGCCGACCTGCCGAACGACGCGGAATTGGTGAGTGGCACGCTGACAGAGGGAATGTTCTTCGGAACCGAGCCGGCTAATAGCACTGTGACTGCCTCGGATGACACGAATCCCAGCATCCTGTCCAATACAAGTTCTTCCGTTTCAGTCGGGCCATGACGGGCCTGTGATGAGTGGCTACATTATGGTTCATCAACAAAACGTCTTGCCAAGCCGTCGCCCGGCAACGGCGACGGGGCATCCGGCAAACTGCCGCGTGGGGGCCCTGCCCGTTTCTATTCGTTCGCCGCAACGGCAATCCCCCTCCCCCTCGCACGGGGACAAAAATAGGACGTTGCCATCTGGCTTCACATTGATAGAATTGTTGGTTGTCATCGCAATCATTGCCATCCTGGCCGCCATTCTGCTCCCCGTCCTGCAAGAGGCCGAGCAAAAAGCCCAGCAAACGTATTGCATGAACAACAGCCGGCAACTGATGCTGGGCTGGCGCATGTATGCCGAGGATAATAGCGACCTTTTGCCCCCCAACGACTATCCCTATCTCACGCCCTATCGCACAGCCTCCAATCCGCACAGTTTGTACAATTGGGTCTGTGGAACAATGGCCTCGAGCTTCGATGCAAATCGCATTCAGGAGTTAACAGACCCTCTTGGCACGGCTCTTACGTCCTACGTTTCAAACCCGAAGACCTATCATTGTCCATCCGACAACTACATAGACAACTATGCGGGACATCAGGTCCACGTGCGCAGCTATTCGATGAATTCGGCCGTCGGCACAATCTGGAACTCCTCGTCCACGTATGGTGGCTCAGGCGTTTTAGGCTCTCCCGTAACCGGCGGCTGGCTGCCGGGCGTCTCTTATAACTCAAGCCAAACCAAATGGCTAACCTACGGTAAAACCAGCTCGTTTCTTAGACCGGGCCCCGCCGATACCTGGGTGATCATGGATGAATCTCCCATTACAATCAATGATGGCTCATTGGCCATATCCGCCTATGCCGCTCCGGGATCAACGTACCTCATTGATTACCCCTCCGGCCTGCATGCCAATGGCGCCGGTATCGCCTTTGCCGACGGCCATTCCATCATCCATAAGTGGCTTGATTCCCGCACTTATAGCCCCAATGCTGGTACTGAACACGGAGTCGGCGGAGAAGGCAGTTCAACCGGAGGTCACCAAAGCCCCGATGACGCCGATTGCTTCTATTTGGCCCCAATCACCTCCGCCCTGAAGAACTAACCCGGGTCACGGAAGATCGTGTTTTTGTCTCGACGCGTGTATTGGCGCCGCATGGAATCCCGCGTTCTCCCAATCGTATATCACTCACTTCAAGTTGACCTTCATCACGGTTAACATCCTGGCCTCATCCGCCCGAAACCTTCCTGGCTTCCTGCGCTCCTCATTGTCTAAAACAAAAACAAATAAATAGAACTTTTTTCCCATCCCATTTTCCTCTTTAATTGGTCCACCAATTCCATATGGACAACAAGATCACCAAACGCGAGTTTCTCACCACCATGACTCTTGCCGCCGGCGCGATTTGCGCCTGGGAACCCATGGTCTCGCTGTGCAAAGGCGCCCCAATTCCAACGCGCCAGAGACTAAATCTCAACGGCGACTGGCAGGTTGCCCAGGCCGGCAAGGATGACTGGATTCCCGCCACCGTTCCGGGAAACATTTTCACAGATTTACTCGCCGCGGGAAGAATCCCCGACCCGTTCTATCGCGACAACGAGGGGTCCCTCCAATGGGTCGGCAAAAGCAATTGGGTTTACAAACGCGCGTTCGACGTGCCGGACGACGTCCTGAAAAATGAAAGCATCCGGCTGCGTTGCGACGGATTGGACACGCTCGCCTCGATTAAAATCAATGGCCGCGACGTTGGCACGGCGAACAATATGTTTCGCACATGGGAATTTGTCATAAAATCGGCGTTGGTCAGCGGGCGCAATGAAATCGAAATCCGGTTCGATTCGCCTTATCCGGTCATGGCGGAAGGCGAACGCCGTCGCGCGCTGTATGAATGGATTGGCTCGCATGAGCCAAAGGGCCGCGCGTACGTGCGCAAAGAACCCTGCAGTTTCGGCTGGGATTGGGGTCCGTGCCTGCCCGGTTGCGGCATTTGGAAAAATATCAGCATCGAAACTTTTGACCGCCAGGGCCGGATCAATATCGTTCAAATTCTGCAAAATCATTCCGATAAATCCGTCACCCTCGATGTTTCAGTCGGCGTCGGCACAAAAATGGGCGAAGAAAGCCAGCCATTCCAGGCCGTGCTTTCCGTTATTGATACTTCAAATCCAAAGAAATCAATTGCCTCCGCCCACATTCCCATTTCGAATGGCGTTGGCCGCGGCCAATTACTGATAAAGCATCCGCGCTTGTGGTGGCCCGCCGGCATGGGCAAACAACCACTGTACAACGTCACCGTCGAACTTCTGGATCCTGCCGGCAATCCCACGGACACCGTCACAAAACGCATTGGCCTGCGCGAATTAAAAATTGTTTTGCCCCAGGGCGGGAGCCCGCTCCATTTCGAAGCCAACGGAATTCCTTTTTTTGCCCGGGGCGCCAATTGGATTCCGTGCGACTCCTTCCCCAATCGCGTCGGACCGGAAATTTACCGCCGCTATGTCCGGGACGCCGCGGCCGTGAACATGAATACTATTCGTTTTTGGGGCGGCGGCTATTACGAAGACGATGCCCTTTTCGACGCCTGCGATGAGGCTGGCATTTGCGTTTGGCTCGATTGCAAATTCGCCTGCTCGGCCCAGCCGGCGTTCGAGGACGCGTTCATGGACAACGTGCGTTCGGAAATCCGCGATAATGTCGAGCGGCTCCGGCATCATCCCTGCATTGCAGTCTGGTGCGGCAACAACGAAATCAGTTTGATGACCGGCAAAGAATGGTCTGATAAAAGCATGGGCCGGGCGGATTACGACAGGCTCTTCAAGGATTTGATCGCTCAACTGGTCGCGCAGTACGCGCCGCAGGCGTGCTATGTCTCGGGCAGCCCCGATTGCGGAGATACGCACTATTGGGCGGTATGGCACGGCCCAAAAACCTTCGACGCCTACCGCACTCTCAGCGGTTTCATGAGCGAGTTCGGGTATCAATCGTTCCCGGAACCAAAAACAGTCCGCGCTTTTACGGCGCCGGAAGACCGGAATTCCGTTTTAAGCCCCGTCATGAAATGGCACCAGCGTTCCGGCCTGGGAAGCGAAGATGGCAACACCGAAATGGTCCAGATGATGGCGCATTATTTCAATCCGCCGCGTGATTTCGACATGACCCTTTGGCTGAGCCAGATATTGCAAGCTTACGGCATCAAGATCGGCGCCGAATATTGGCGGCAAACCATGCCCAAATCCATGGGCTGTGTCTATTGGCAATACAACGACATCTGGCCGGGAATGAGCTGGTCTTCCGTGGATTATTTCGGCCGCTGGAAAGCTCTCCACTATGCCGCCAGAAAATTTTACTCGCCCTTGCTCGTCTCGGGCATTGAACATCCTGAAAAGGGCACGGCCGATATTTTCGTCACCAACGATCTTCTCGAATCCCATAGTGGAAAACTCGAATGGACCGTAACCGACCTGAACGGTAGGGCATTAAATAATGGCTCGTTCAAAGTCGAACTTCCTTCCAGGAAAAGCGCAAAAGTGACGACGCTCGATATAAGCAAAGAGATCACCCGATACGGCACAAACGGCGTTTTGCTCTGGCTCGACCTGCGCGTCCATGGAAAAAGTGTTTCAGACAATTTAATATCCTTTGCGCTCCCCAGGGAATACAAGCTTGTTAATCCAAAACTCGCGGGCAAAGTGGACAAAGTATCAGACGGATTCCTGGTCAAAGTCTCATCCGAATCGGTTGCGCTCTGGACCTGGCTCGATCTGGAAGGCGCCGACGCCAGCTACAGCGACAACTTTTTCCATTGCCGGCCCAATGCCTCGCGCGAAATCCTGGTCCAACCCAAAACGCCGCTGGATAAAGATGATTTCCTAAAGCAACTGCGCGTAAGAAGCTTATTTGACACCTCGGCCTGACCCTTTTCCCGTGGCAGCGGACATGCGTCCGCTCTGACTGCTCACAGGCAGGGGAAAAACTTTTTCCCGGCCCTTTTTTCCACTAACCGAACAAGTGAAACGGGCCGCGGAATTCCGAACGATTAATGCTGGGATCTGTTCGTCCGCCTCGCTGGGCGCGGCGTCATCGCGTATGCATACGCCCCCTTTCCAGCGGAAAAAGACCGGCCAAAATCCCATTCCACCCCCAATTCCCCACTAAACTTCGCAACCC
>JBOHXA010000755.1:0-2449 GCA_050737335.1 Limisphaerales bacterium
CGGCAGCCTCAAGTTGGGGTCAGCCCCCATCGCCTCGGCAGACCAAACAACCCCCGTGGACCTTTTTATCCACACGACCATTTTTGCCCTTGTGGACAAACACGCCCGCATCAGGGGCTATTACCAGACGGGCGGCGAAGGGGTCAATTGGGTGAATCAGACACGCCCGGCACTCCTTGCCGCCATTCGCAAACTGGAGCGTCAACGGTGAGTGTTTTTGACTTGCCCGCCCTCAATGCCTCGCTGAACGCCCTGAGCGCCGCGCTCCTGACCGCCGGATTCATCCTGATCCGCCAAAAGAAAATCATCGCGCACCGCAATTGTATGATTTCGGCTTTTTGCGTGTCCGTCATCTTTTTGATCTGTTATTTGACATACCACACGTACCTGGCCCTTGCTCTGCATCGCGGCCCTACCCGCTTTGTGCATCCGGTCTGGTTTCGTCCCTTTTACCTGGCCATCCTCGCCACGCACAGCATTTTGGCCATGGTCATCGTGCCAATGGTTTTAATCACCCTCAGCCGCGCATTGCGCAACCGGTTTGACATTCATAAAAAAATCGCCCGCTGGACCTGGCCGCTCTGGATGTACGTCTCTGTAACGGGCGTGGCCGTTTATCTTTTGCTCTATCGGATTTTTCCGCAAAACTGACCCGCATGAGCGCCGTCGTCAATGTCGCGTTTCACTCCAGCCAATTTCCCGAAGCCATCCGGCGCGATTTGCTCAAATCGCTCCGCGCCCGGCAAATCGCCCATAAATTTCATTACGACAGCGTCAAGCAAACCCAAAGATGGCTCGCCTTGCATCAACAATTTTCCCCATCACGCGCCGATGAAAACTGCCGCGCTATTTACCAGCAAAGTTTCGAAGCCATTGCCCGGACGGCACATGGCGAAAAAATTCATGTCATCGGCCTTGGCTGCGGAGGCGGGCAAAAAGACAGCCGCCTGATCAAGGCATTGAGCCGGCGGAAGAATGAAATCTTTTACAGTCCCTGTGACGTCTCGCCTCCGATGGTTGTCACCGCCCGCGCGACCGCGCTCTCGGTTCTTCCTGACCGGCGAATCTTCCCTTTCGTTTTTGACCTGCAAACGGCCAATGATTTGCCAGCCATCCTGAACGTCTCCGGCCCGCGCCATGCGCGCCGCGTCGTCACGTTCTTTGGCATGATCCCGAATTTTGAGCCCCGCGCGATTTTGCCAAAGCTGGCGTCTTTGGTCCGCGCAAGGGACATTTTACTCTTTAGCGCAAACCTCGCGCCGGGAGACGATTACACCGCCGGCGTAAGACGCATTTTGCCGCAATATGACAATGCGCCGACCCGCGATTGGCTCGTCACATTTTTGACCGATCTGGGCATTGAAAAGAGGGATGGCCGATTAATTTTTGAAATCGAGAAAGCCAAGAATCAATTGAAACGAATTGTCGCCTATTTCCATCTCAAACGGCGGCGGAAAATCAAAATAGACGATCAGTCGTTCACCTTTAATCCCGGCAATGACATTCGATTATTTTTTTCGTATCGCTATACCGGGGACCGTGTACGAAAGCTCCTTGCCGCGCATCGGCTTGACGTTAAAAGACACTGGATTGCCGAAAGCGGCGAAGAAGGGGTGTTTCTCTGTAATGCCCATTGAGGGGCTGCAGGTTCGCGGCTTGCCGCAACCCGGGCGAGAGCGGGCCAATGTTTCCATAGAAACTCCTTTTTCCTGTTTCCCTTTTGCCTTTTAATTGCGCACATGCTGACTCTCGAACGACTTTCCGAATTATTTGAAACATACCGAACCGCCGCCGCGGCCCGTGTTAAGGAATTTTCCATCGCCGGAAGACAATTCCGTTTCAATTCCAACCCCGCCGTGATGGGCGTCATTAACCTTTCCGCCGATTCCTGGTATCGCGAAAGCGTTTGCCTGTCCAGCAAATCCGCCATCGAACGGGGACAAATCCTTGCCGCGCAGGGCGCGGACATCGTGGATGTTGGCGCCGAATCCACCCTCGCAAACGCCGCTCACGCCACGGGGCAATTGCAGAAATCAAAATTGGTCCCGGTCATCAAGGCACTGCGCGCAAAAAACATTTTGGTTTCCATCGAAACGTATTCAGCAGCCGTGACGCGCGCCAGTCTTGAATCCGGCGCGAATATTTTGAATTGGACCGGAAACGCGAACTCGAAGGAAATCTTTAAAATGGCGGCCGCCCATGACGCCGCGGTCATCATTTGCTACCTGCAGGGCAAAAACGTTCGCGCCGTGCGTGATTTTCATTTGACCGCCGACCCTGTCAGGCCAATGCGGGAATTCTTCCAACGCCAGATCGAAATGGCCGCCCGAAATGGACTCGAAAAACTTTTCCTGGACCCGGGCCTTGGTTTTTATTACCGCAATCTTCAGGATGGCGCAATCCGCGTTCGCCATCAAATCACAGTTTTCCTAAATACATTCCGCCTGCG
>JBOHXA010000756.1:0-3166 GCA_050737335.1 Limisphaerales bacterium
GCCCAACGCGAAGCCCGGGGTGAAAAATAACAGGCCGCAAAGCGCGAAAAATGTAAAGGGACGATAGGTGATCAGGATGCGGCAAATCGTCACGAAGGAACGGCAAACATACGAGGGGATGCTGCGGATCAGCCGCGATTCACGGGTCGGATGATTGACGCGCACCGGCACCGATTTGATGACCAGACCGCTTAAACCGGCCTGGATGACGGTTTCCAACGTGTAGGTGTAGGAATTAAAGACGTGCAGTTGCTGCGCGGCCGCCCGGCTGAATGCGCGAAAGCCGCTGGGCGCGTCTTCGACCGTCGTCCGGCTGACCATCCGAACCACCCGGCTGCCCATCCGCTGCAGCCACTTCTTCAGCGGGCTGAATTCCCGAATGGCGTCAATCGGGCGCGCGCCGATCACCATGTCCGCGTGGCAAGCCAGGATGGGTTTAACCAACTCGGGAATGTCCGCCGCGTAATATTGGTTATCCGCATCGGTGTTGACAATGACATCCGCGCCTCGTTCCAGGCAGGCTTCCAGACCGGTGGTGAATGCGCGGGCCAGCCCGCGATTGACCGGATGGGAAATAACGCAATCCACTCCGCATTGGCGCGCCACGTCAGCCGTTTTGTCCGTGCTGCCATCATTGATGACCAGCCATTCCACTTCGTCAAATCCAGCCACCGTGCGCGGCAATGCCTCCAGCGCCGTTTTGATGGTTCGTTCTTCGTTGTAGCATGGGATTTGGATGATGAGTTTCATACCACGGAGAGAATAAGAATTGCGAGGAGGGCAGCCTGGGAAACACGATATTTCATCTGCGCCCGCCGTTGATGAACTGAATGGGTCCGTTTCAAATTTTCAGGGTTCCGAATCGGTTGCCGCGTCGCCCGTCTAAACTACAACGCCAGATCATTTGCCTGCTCAAAGCCAGTTCCGCAACCGGGTCCATGGCTGGCGCTCGCGCGCCGCGAGTCATTCCACGGTATCGAATGCGGGCGGGTCTGGCAATGTTCGAGAAAAATAAGTGCCTTAATTGGAAAGAAGGCTCACGTTTTTCCCATTGCCTTTAGCAGCTTTCGTGGGTGAGCAACGGCTACAGGAAACAAATCGGAATCTTCAAACTGAACGCGCTGCGCAACTTCATCGATAACCAACAAATCCGAATCGCTCGTCACTAACATCGGGATACAAGCCAGCGAGGTTTCTGCAAGTATAAGGCCGTCGTTAAACTCTCCGTCTAAAAACCCTTTGTTGTTCAGTTTCCGGAAAAATTGTTCAGCGATCGCGTGGCCAGCCGGAAGAAGGTCGAATGGTAGAATTTCCCATTTCCGCATTTGTTGCAAGGCCCTCAATGCCCTATCCCCATCAGACCCTCCGCTTTTGAGAGCATGGAACGTCAATTCCTGAATAACGGTAGGAGGAACCCTCAGAATATATCCGCTTTCTTGAAACACCTCACGAAATGTGTGGGCGAATATCTTGACCGTCTGAAAGGTCAAATAATAGGTTACTATCGAGCGCCAACTGTTTTTTTGGCGTCTCCCCCGTAAATTATTTGCATTCCCTTCTTAAAAAGATCATTCCTCGCTTCGTCAGTAAGCCTATTTGCCTCCGAACGCAGCTTTTTGGCTGTTTTTGAGCCAGCCGAGATCTCCGGATAGACGAAGTTCCTGGCCTTAGTCGTTTTGCCACTCACACTTATAAAATAAAGCACAAATTGAGCCGCCTTCAAACAAAAAATCGGTGGATTTTTCCCCTAAAACTCTTGACTTTTATTCGTTTACGCTCCGATTTGTCTGTCAGGCGACGAAAATTCAGGCACCGGCAATTGCGCTAACCCGCCGCGTCCTATTTCGAGCCATCCCCGGACATAATCCATTGGGCCAAACGACGGGCATCGGCGTCGCTCACCGCCGTGAACGGGGGCATGACGGCGGTTCCCCATTTACCCGTGCCGCCTTGGCGGATTTGAGCCATGATTTTTTCGATGGCATCGGGATCATGGAGATATTTTGCGCGGACATCCTTGTAGGCGGGGCCGACGACTTTGACGTCCTCCTTATGACAACTGAGGCAGCCGTAGATCGTGGCCATTTTTTCGACGCTCATTTCAGAGGGCGCGGGAATTTGCGGAGGCGCGGCGGCCTGGGCGGGCGCGCCGGTGCCGTAATTGACGGCCAGATAATAGGCAATGGCCGGAATCACGTTGGTGGGAATGGGCGCGCCATAGAATTTTTTCATTTTGACCACTTCGGCCGTCCAGGCTTTGAGCGACAATGGCGGCTGCATCCGCACGTATTCGATGGAATGGCAGGTGAGGCATTGGGCGTTGGCCAGGGCAACGCCAGGCGCGTTCTTGAAGCTGCCAGTCGCCGGAGGCAGATGGATCGTGACAATTTTTGCTTCCAGGCGCGAGAGGGCGACGGCCAGGGTGAAAACCAAAACCAGAGCCGAAATTTTTTTGATTTTTGCCTTCATTTCATCCTTTTCAAGCCGCGGTCACGCGGACGGTTTCAATGACGTTGCGCATATAGCCGCTGGGATTCCAACGCGGTTCACTGGGCTGGGTTTCGCCCTTGCGATTAACCGCGCAACACTCAAGCTGATAGTCGCCGGCTGTTTTAGGCGTGAAATGGCACGTCCACTCGCGGAACGAATAGTTGCCGCAATCCTTGCCCAGGGTGGTGTCGCTCCAGGTGGCGCCGCCGTCGGACGAAAAATTAACGGTCTGGATTCCAGAGCCGCCGTCAAAGGCGATGCCGCGGATTTTGATCCGCCGGCCGGCTTTGATTTTGTCGCCGTCCGCCAGGCTCGTGATAAACGAACGAACGTCATACCGGCCAATCGGACGCGATTTGCCCATGGGTGATCCCGGCGGAACGCATTCGCAATCGTTGTCTGGGACGCGATAGGCCACGTCCATCCAAAAACTCGCGAAATGCTTGTCGAGCACCGTAATTTCATGCAGTTGCTTGACCCAATATGTGCCGTAATAGCCCGGGACGACCAGCCGCACTGGAAATCCGTTGAGCATCGGAAGTTCCGAGCCATTCATTTCATAGGCGACCATGACCTCGCCGTCCAGGGCATGATCCACGTCGAGGGCCTTGCCGAAGTTAGGCGTCGTGTCCAGGGGCGGCTTGTCCAGTCCCCGAAACGAAACCTGTTTGGCGCC
>JBOHXA010000757.1:0-19878 GCA_050737335.1 Limisphaerales bacterium
CGCCCCCAGGGTTGCTCAGGCCGATAGCTGTAAAGGTAGAAGTGAGAAACTCGGCCCTTGCCTCAATCGGCGGGCTGGAACGAAGAATCGAATTGTTGCTTAGTACAAGTGTCCGTTTAGTAAGACGCCGGACAACAGAAAAGGTTGCGAAAAACATTACATGACGCGCGAAAACGTCCAACCTTCGAGGGTTCAATTAGCTGCGCGGCGCTTCGCGTCCCCACCGCGCAGAGACGGAAAACCACCACCTCCTTGGCTTTCACGTTTCTTAGACGAGTTTCCCCTATGGGGTCGCTGTCAGTGGAACTGTCAGTGAAAGTATAGTCTAGTAGTAAAAGAGTAGTGGCGAGTTAAAGCAAATAGTGCTTGAAGTCCCAATAAAACCCGCTATTTTATTGGCAATGAATCGGCGAACCTTGTCCGATTCCGACCTCCGCCTCCAGCCTTAATACGCGGTTTTAAGGAGTTTCTGAAGGTCAGGAGGCCAAATTGCCAGTGAAATCGCCAGTAAAACGGCGGCCAAAAGAAGAAGTGCCCCGTTACTCATGCGATACCACATGGCAACCACCTGTCTGCCCATTAAAGGCCGCTGTGCCATCGTTGCGAAGGAGCCAAACTTCCAAATCCAACCCGGCCAATTTGTCCGGCGCATTGGGGCTGGGCTGCTGGAAGCCTTTTACCCAAAGAGTCAGCGACTCTACGTTACGCTGCAAGACTACAAATTGAATTTTAGGTGGCAGGCCATTAAAAAATGCCTGGGTTTCAAATTGGCGTATTTCTGCGTCTACTCTTGGGTTTCCCGAACGGAAGACATTGGTTTTGGTCATCCATCCGCTCAGCCCTCCACCACCGGCCACAATGTCATGCTTTTTCAAAATGCCCACAGTCAGAGGTAGAGCGGTATCTTCATCTCCATCTTTGAATTCTGCGACTGCAACGTTCTGGATTACGTTAGTGTTATTACCTAAGCCGGAACGATTCAGTTTGATTGATAGCTTGGAAGCCATCTCCGCTTCACAATCAATGCCCAAACGATGAGTTAAGAAACCAATTGGCCCGAACCGTTTGGCTCACGGTCTCAACTGCATAGCAGTTGGATTTATCACATTTGCAGCCTTGAATACCAACGACTTGTGAAAGCATCAGCCTAATGCGAGCACTTGGTCTGAATCGTTCCGGCTAAGGCCAAACTGGTGAAATTCAAAGAAAAGAATGACACGAAAATATAGAATTTATGACTCGTTTTCACAAAAGGTGAAACACTAATCGCCTGAAATAGCTGCTGCTATTTCAAATGATTGGTCGCGCCTCTGTTGTGGGCGCCATCGCGCAAATCGTGAGTCGTAAATTAAACTCGCCTTTTTCCGGGATTTTCAGACAATGTAACTGCTCCTTTTGATGGGCGAATTTTGACGATTCGGATTTCGCCGCCAAGGGGCCCAATAAATACTGAGTTTAAGATCTGTCGTGGCGCATGATTATGGGCAGTTGTTACCCTTCCAGATTTTCGTTTTCGCCCGGGCAGATGCTGTTGTTGTTGCTCGTCCTGTGCGCCGTGCCTGCCGCGGGCGCGGCGGACGATTTTTTGTATTCCAGACCTGTCATCGGCCATAATGCCGATGGGCAATTAGAGGTTTTCCGGCTCGGTGACGATGGCCGACTTTATCATAGATGGCGAAAGCCGTCCAATGGCGCCTGGTCCTTATGGTGCAGCCTAGATGGTTCGCTCTGGCCGGGACTGGCAATCGTCAATGATGCCGTGGGCAAAATGGAAGTTTTCGGCGTGGACCGTTCGACCGGCAACCTCGAGCAAATTCAACAGTTGGCTGATAACGGCACGGACTGGTCTTCCTGGCGCAGCTTCGGCGGAAACTTCGAGGCGTCGGTTGCCGCCGAAACAAATGCTGACGGCCGGATCGAAGTATTCGCCGTGGATGCCATAACGCATCATGTCAAATATATCGAGCAGACGGCCAACGGCGGTTGGTCATCGTGGACGGACCTTGGCGGCTTGCTTGAATCGGCCTTGGCCGCCACGAAAAACCAGGATGGCCGCCTGGAACTCTTTGGCGTGGCGTCCCGGGGCGGGACGTTGGTTCATTGCTGGCAACTTCATCCAAATCGGAGCGATGACTGGTCGGCGTGGACCAGCCTGGGCGGAACAATTTTTCCGGGCTTCACCATCGAGCGGAATGTGGCGGGCAAGCTCGAAGTCTTTGCCGTGAACGACCTGAACGGCGCCGTGGAGCGCATTTGCCAGGCAAAAGCGAGCGACAGCACGAATTGGACGGCCTGGCAGGATTTCGGCGCAAACGCCCGGCCCGGCCTCGCCTCTGGCCAAAGCGCTGACCGGCGCATTGAAGTTTTTGCCGTACGCCTCAGTGACGGCATGTTGATGCACCGATGGGAATTGTTTACCAATACCTCCGATAAGTGGTCGTCTTGGACTGAAATGGATGAAAAGGCCGGAACCGCCCCTTCGGTTGGAGTTAATGAAGACGGCGATTTGGAGGTCTATGTCACCGATCCGGACAACGACCGCGTCATCCATTACCGCCGTCAAATCAGCGCGGCGAGCGGCTGGCTCGATTGGTCGAGCATAGACCAGCCGGTCTTCTCGTGCTCCCTCCACTCGTGGCAAGTGGATGACGGATTGCCCGACAACATGGTCCGGGCCATTACACAAACGCCCGATGGTTTTCTGTGGGTCGGAACCCGGGGCGGATTGGCCAGGTTCGATGGCGACCATTTTGTCTGCTATGATTCCCGCAATACTCCCGCCCTCAAAAACTCATCATCCATTACCGCCCTGTGCGCCGGGAAAGACCAGGCGTTGTGGATCGGCACCGACGGCGGCGGCCTGGTCCGGCTACACAATGGCGTTTTTTCGGCATTCACCACCAACAACGGTCTTGCCGGCAATAAAATACTGGCCATTTACCAAAGCGCGGATGGCTCGTTATGGATTGGCACGACCACCGGCATGAGCCGCTACAGGAACGGAAGATTCCGCACCTATACGACGCGGGACGGTTTGTCCTCAGACGTTGTGAGATACATTTACGAAGACCAGGAGAAAAACCTGTGGATCGCCACGGGCAAAGGATTGAACCGGCTCCGGCGCGACGGAACCATGGACGCCTTTGTCATGCCCAATGGCCTGCCGAATAATTCCGTTCGCGTCATCTGCCAGGACGACGGCGACAGGATATGGGTCGGCTCTAACAACGGGTTGCTTTGGTACGACTGGTTTTGGCGCATAGATTTTTACGCGTATAACACCAGGTACGGCCTTTCAGATCCGTTCGTGACCGCCATTTGCGAGGACGCCGGCGGCAATCTTTGGGTGGGCACGTACAGCGGGCTAAACCGCTTCCGCGACGGGCGCTTTTATCATCAGCCCGATAGCGACGGCCAGCCCTTTGACCAGGTCAATACGTTGTTTGCGGATCGCGAAGGCAATTTATGGGTCGGATCGAGGGAAGGCCTGACCCGCCTGGCCTATGAAAAATTCTTCACTTACACAAAAGAACAGGGACTTACATACAACAACGTTATGTCCGTCCTTGATGATGCCAAAGGCAACGTTTGGATCGGCACCTGGGGCGGGGGGGTGGATGAACTGCAAGGGGAAAAAATCATCGCCCGCTCTTCCGCCTCGACCAACGGCCTTTCGCAGGATTTGATCCTCTCGCTTTGCCTGGGACACGACGGCAGCCTTTGGGTGGGTGCTGATTATGACGGCGGGTTGACGCGGTTCAAAGATGGAGTCGCCACGCATTATACCTGGCATGACGGATTGATTAATGCCGGCATCCGGGTGCTTTATCAAGACGCCCATGGCCGCCTTTGGGCCGGGACCGATCATGGATTGAGCTGTTTCATGGATGGAAAGTTTATCCGCAATGACGTGACCGAAAACCTGACCAATGAAAGCATTCGCGACATCTGTGAGGACGGTTCCGGCGCGCTCTGGTTCGCAGCGCAAAACGAGCTGGCGCGCTGGCAGGACGGCCAATTGACCCTCTTCACCACCACAAATGGATTGCCCAACGACGGCCTCACGGCTTTGTACGCGGACGCTGACAACAACCTGTGGATCGGCACAGCCGCCGCTGGCCTGGACCGTTACCGCAACGGGCGCTTTACCTCCTACACCCGCCATCAGGGACTTTTTAGCGACGACATTTTTGGCATCCTCGAAGACCGGGGCTGGCTCTGGATGACATCTTCCCGAGGCGTCTTCCGCGCCCGCAAAAGCGACTTCGACGCCTTCGACAATGGCAAACTCGAAAACGTCGTCAGCCTGGCTTACGGAAAAAATGACGGCATGGAAACGCCTCAATGCAATGGCGAGGGCAAACCGTCCATTTGGAAATCGCATGATGGCCGCCTCTGGTTTCCCACCAGCAAAGGCCTGGTAGTCGTGGACCCGAAAACCATCACGGTGGATCAGGAGCCGCCGTCCGTATTCATCGAATCGGTCACCGCCGACCAAAAAATGGTCGCGGATGGCCGGATGGAATTGGCGGGAGCTACTTCAGTTCTTCACCGGCGATTAAAACCTCTCAGGATTTTGCCAGGAATCGATGAGTTGGAATTTCATTACGCGGCCGTTGGTTTTTCCGCGCCTGAAACAAGCCATTTTCGGTACCGTCTGGACGGCGTGGATCCCAACTGGATTGACGCCGGAATCCGCCGGGTCGCCTATTACAGCCATCTTCCGCCCGGACGCTATCGCTTCGAGGTCAAAGCCTGCAACAAAGACGGCGTATGGAATGAAGCCGGCGCGGGATTGGACATAATTATCGCGCCGCACATTTGGCAGACGCTCGGGGCCAGGGCATTAATGGCGTTGACTGTCATTGGCGCGGCAATCGGCATCGTCGTCTATGCGGCGCGCCGGCGCATGCGGTGCAAATTCATTTTATTGGAACAACAGCACGCCGTTGAGCGCGAACGCGGACGCATTGCCCGGGATATGCATGACCAGATCGGCGCCGGTTTGACCCACATCGGCCTGCTGGGAGAATTTGCCCGGCGCGCCGATAAAAGTGGAGAAACCATCACGCACGTTGAAAGGATTTGCGATACTGCCCGCGAGCTGGCGCAGACCCTCGATGAAATGGTTTGGATGGTCAATCCCCGGAACGACACCTTGAAAAAGCTTGGGCTGTACCTGGCGGCTTATGCCGAAGAGTTTTTTCAACCGACCGGCGTTCGTTGTCTTCTGGACATTCCGCCCGGCCTGCCGGCTTGGCCCCTTGCCGCCGAAGTCAGGCACAATTTATTTCTCACCGCCAAGGAAGCATTCAATAACATCGCCAGGCATTCGCGCGCCTCGGAAGCACGGCTTAAAATTTCGCTGGAAGGTTCCATGTTCGAAATCTGCATCGAAGACGACGGTGTTGGTTTTTCCGATAACGGCGCTGCCGCTTCCCGCAACGGATTGTCCAATATGAAAGAACGCATCCGCGAAATTGGCGGCGCATTTGAAATTGGCGGCGGACGCAACAATGGGACTCGCCTTTGCATTCGCGTGCGGTTACACTCGAACAAAGTCAGCGGGCTGCAAGAATGAAACTGTTCATGGTAATCCGTGCCGCGTTTAGCGGCGCAACAAACGTTGTCGGAATTGGCGTAGCGCAAATTCCGCCTGCTCTTCGCGGGCGGCGATGGCGCAGCGCGCCGTCTCTACCATCGTCAGGATGAAACTGTAATGCCGATTACCGTTGCCATTGTCGAAGACGACCGTCGCGTGCGCGAAAGCTTGAACGTCTTGATTAACGGAACCGAAAACATTCGCTGCATCAGCACACTTTCCAGCGGAGAAGAGGCATTGGAGGACATTCTCTTCAAAAAGCCCGACGTGGTTCTGATGGATATTAATTTGCCGGGCATGTCCGGAATAGACTGCGTGCACAAACTCAAGGCCCAATTGCCAAAAGTGCAAATTCTCATGCTCACCATGTACGAGGATGACGAAAAAGTCTTTCAATCCCTCGTGGCCGGCGCCAGCGGTTACCTCGTCAAACGCACTTCGCCATCGGAACTCCTGAACGCCATTCAGGAAGTCTATAGCGGCGCCTCGCCCATGTCCGGAAAGATCGCGCGCACGGTCGTGGAATATTTCCATAAGCATAAAGAAGCTTCGCCCCACCAGGAATCGCTCTCTCGGCGCGAAGAGGAAATCCTCCGGCTTCTGGCCAAAGGCTATCGTTACAAGGAAATCGCCGATGCCCTCGCCATCAGCTTTGAAACCGTCCGTTCCCACCTGAAAAATATTTACGATAAACTGCACGTCCGCTCCCGGACTGAAGCCGTCGTAAAATATTTAAGAAATTGATTTCCGTCGCGGCGAAAGTCAATGCGGTCTAACTCAACTCCCCCAAACGGGGGGTAAAATCGCCGTCGTTGCTGCTTTCTAACGCCGTTTGCCGCAAAAGGGGGATTACGGAATTTTTCAATTCATGGTAAACAAATTTAATGGCCCGATTCAATTTTTCGATAATGGCCGTTTCGGTGCTGCTGTTGCTGCAGCCGTTGGCGGGCGCGTTGGGTTCGACCAACGGCCTTGCCCTCACGCCGCCGATGGGCTGGAACAGTTATAACTACTTCGGTGACGTTGTGAGCGAAAGCACCGTCAAGAGCATCGCGGACGCCATGGCTGGCAACGGCATGAAGGCCGCGGGCTATCAATTCATCAACGTTGACGATGGCTGGCAGAGCAACCGCGACGCCAACGGCGTGATTCTGGCCGATCCCGGCAGATTTCCCGATGGTATCAAGGCGCTCGCCGATTATGTTCACTCCAAAGGGCTCAAGCTGGGCATTTATTCGGACCACGGCATCGAGACCTGCGCGGGCAAGCCCGGCAGCTACGGCTACGAATATCTTGACGCCTTGACCTACGCTGAGTGGGGTGTGGATTATTTGAAATACGATAATTGCGGTTTGCCGCCGGGCGATAGCACCAACGCCGATGACGCAAAGATGGCCAATGCATTATTGGTATGCGGACGGCCCATCGTGGTCGGTCTTTGTGACTGGAGCTTTGATTCCTGGATGCCCAATGACGGCAATTCGTGGCGGGCGACTTCGGACATTAAGGACACGTTTTCCAGTTACATGGAAAATCTGGCTGCCGACAGCCCCATGGCATTTGTCGCCGGACCAGGGCGCTGGAATGACCCGGATATGCTGGAAGTCGGCAACGGCGGAATGACGGCCATCGAGGATCAATCCGAGTTCAGCATGTGGTGCATGGCTGCGGCGCCCTTGATCGCCGGAAACGACCTGACCAACATTTCGCCGCAAACTTTTGCCATTTTGACCAACTCCGAAGTCATCGCTGTGGATCAAGACTCTGAGGGCGAGCAGGGAGTTCCCACGGGCAACGTCGGCTTGTGGCGGGTTTGGGTCAAACCTTTGGGAACCGATTTCAACACCAAAGCAGTTGCTCTGTTAAATCAGACCGGCGGCTCGGTTTCCAGCGTGACCGTGAATTGGACGAATATCGGCCTGCACGCGGGCCCGGCGAAAGTGCGCGATTTGTGGACCCACAAGGATTTAGGGACGTTTACCAATAGCTTCGCAACCAATTTGCCGGCATTCGGGGTCGTCCTGTTGAAAGTTGTCGGCACGGCCCCCGCCTTGCCCGTTTTGCGTGCCAACTATCTGACCAGCCTTCAGCCAGTCTATGCTTACACTGGACAGGGAACGATCGTCGCAAACAAAAGCATCGGCGGCAACCCCATCACGCTCAACGGCGTCGCGTACACCAACGGCATCGGCGTCAATTCCTTTTCAGGTGTCGAATATTACCTCGGCGCGACGGCCTCACGGTTTCAGTCGGATATTGGCGTGGACGACGAAGTAGGCACCAATGGGTCGGTTGTGTTCCAGGTCTTCGCCGATGGCCTCAAGGTTTATGACAGCGGCATCATGAAAGGGGGCGCGCCGCACCAGACCATTGATCTGGACGTTACTGGCGTGAACCGTCTCACGCTTGGGGTCAATAACGCGGACGACGGAATCACCGATGACCACGCCGACTGGGCTGGGGCGCGGGTGATTGTTTCAAACACCGTGCCGGTGGCGCCTCCGTCCCCGTCCGGCCTGACAGCCAGCGATGGAGAGCCGATTGTGCTGACGTGGGCAGCCACGCCGGGTGCCGTCAGTTACAATGTTTATCGTTCCACCTCTGGAAACGGCGTTTTCACCAACATCGCCAGTACAGTCCTGCCAAATTATCAGGACAGCAATGTGACGGACGGCGTCATTTTTTACTATGCCGTTTCCAGTGTCGGCGTCGGCGGAGAAAGCGCCACTTCGACCGTGGCCGGCGCCACAGCCTGCCTGCCGCCCGCCGTCCCAACCGGCCTGATTGTCACCCTCAACGGCGGGCACGCCTTTCTCAATTGGAATCCCGTGCCAGGCGCCGCGAGCTACATTGTCGTGCGCGCCACCCCAGGCACGCCTTACACCCCCATTGCCACCGGACTGGCCGCCACGGCATACACAGACACGAACTGGACGCCGGGCGCGCATGATTACTACGCCGTGGCAGCCGGCAATGGTTGCAGCCAGAGCGGTTATTCACCCTATGCTTTTGGTTCCACCAACGTGACCATCAGCATTCGCCAGTCGGGCGCCAACGTCATACTCACGTGGCCGTTGGGTACGTTGCAATCGGCTGCCCGGGTGGTCGGCCCATATAGCAATGTTCCCGCCGCAACCTCGTCTTACACCAACCCCGCCTCGGCGGACGCGCAATTTTACCGCGTTCTTGTCCCGTAAAATCCTTTACGACAAATTGCGCATCCGGCCCCGTGCGGTAGCCGTCGCAAAATGCCTCGGAAAAATGCGCATGGATTTGGACAAACCTGACACACGTTCAAACTTTTTCTCAAACTTTTTTCGTTTTTGTTGTTCCAACCCCCCAAACGGGGGGTGAAAATGGCGTTTGTCTCACATTTGTAACGCACTTTGACCATAAAAGGGGATTACCAGGAATTCTAGATCCTGATAAAATTTTTACAATGACACGTCAACTCGCTTCTGAGCACGGATTGTCCGTACATCAGGAGGTTGTGCTTGTTTTTACAGCGCATGGAGTGTCGTATCGTGAATTGCTTGTCCTCCGTAATATCGTCAGCGCTATCGTCCGTTAAACCCATCACCCCTATGCAAAAAAACACCCTTGGCAAAATTGTCGGTACACTCGTAACGCTGGGAGCCTGCGCCACGGCATTGGCTCAAACCTATTCAAATGCGGTAATGGGATTGAATCCCGCCGGCTATTGGCCGTTGAATGAATCGGCCCAACCCCCGCAAATATTGAATCTCACGGCGACGAATAGCGGCACCACGGGCGCGGCTGGCGATGGCTATTATGGCGCGTGGTACCAGCAGTCGGGCAATCAATGGTATCTGACCAATAATATCGTCACGGAGGCGGGGCCAATCGCGGGCGCGGACGTGGCGATGAACTGTCAGCATTCGGCCCCTGGCCAATACATTATTTTGCCGCGCAACACGAATGGCGTGCCGAACGCCGCCGTGACCATCACTGCGCCGTTCTCGATTGAGGCATGGGTGAACTGCGGGATCCTTAGTGGTTACAGAACCATCATCAGCGAAGGCGGCGAAACGGCCATGAACACCGGTGGCCCTAACCCAACCAACCAGTTTTACGGTGGTTCCGGGTTCGGCTGGGACGGATTTACGCTCGGCGTGTACAATAACGAATTCATTTTCGATTGCTACGTGACTAACGGTCAAAGCAAGGCCAACGAATTGGACGGCCCCGCAACTCTCCAGGTTGGGCAATGGGTGGACGTGGTATGCACCGTCAGCGGAAATCAGGAAATTCTCTATACTAACGGCGTTCAGGCCAAGGTAAAGACGCTCACTGCCAACGCGGCGGGGCAGACCTATGTGGTGGACCCGACCTCGCCCTTGATTATCGGCGCCGGCCCGGGAACGCCGGTTTCTTATGGTTCTGGGTGGTCCGGCGGCTTGGCCGAAGTAGCAGTCTATCCAACCGCTCTTTCTTCCACGCAGGTTGCGAATCATTGGGTGGCTGCTGGGAGCGTTTCCGGTTACACCAATGCTGTCATCACTGACGATCCTTCTCTTTATTTCCCCATGAATGACGGAGAATTTCCGACCAACGCCGGTTATCCGAGCGCGTCGTTCCCGGTGGCGACCAATTTGGGAACTCTGGGCATTGCGGCAAATGGCGCCTATCAGCCCGGAACCACTCCGGGAGTGTCCGGGCCGCCTTATTCCGGGTTCGGGTCAAACAGTAAGAGCGTGGCCATCAACGGCTGGCTGGGCGCGGTGGACGTGGGCAACAGCAACATTCCATCCGAATTGAATCCCACCGGCGACGCCACCTTGACCGTAGTGAGTTGGTTCCAGGCCGCCCCGGCTGACAGCCCGGGCCGTGTCCAGGACATCCTCGGGCATAGTGATCTTTCATATCGGTTAGGCTTCGACACGAATCTGCCCGTTGGCGGAACCTATTTTAATCCCGGTCCCGGCCCTCAATTGCAGGCAGCTTCCGCCGCGCAAATCATAACAAATGGTTATGCCCTCAACGACGGCAATTGGCACATGGTCGCGGGGGTCTCCGATGGCACCAACGAATATCTCTACCTCGACGGCTCGCTGGCTCTCAGCAACAACACACCCACCGGGATTAACATCGTGGGCAGTACCGATGATCTCCTCCTGGGCGGCGACCCGGAATACACCTATGCGGTCTGGGCCCCATCTGTTAATCAAAATCCCGCGGACACCATCCGCAATTTCGACGGTAATATTGCCCAGGTGGCCTACTTTACCAACGCGCTGACGGGCACGCAGATCCAGTCATTATTCAACGCCGCCGACGTGCCGCCCTATCTCGTCAACGAGCCGGCCTCTTCGGCAACGGCAAACCAGGGCCAAAGTGTGACTGTCACCACAGTTATTCGGGGTAGCAACCTCACCTATCAATGGTATTCCACCAACGGAGTCGCCGTGGCCGGACAAACAGGCGCCAGCCTTGTTTTTAACCCGGCAGTAGCCGCGAATTCGGGCGCTTATTATCTCATAGCCAGCAGCGCTTCCGGCTCGGTCACCAGCTCTGTGGTCACTGTGACCATTTACGGCCCGCCCGTGGTCACGGGCCAGAGTCCGGCGGATCTTGAAATTTTCTCCGGTTCAAGCCCTGCTTTGTATGTCACCGCAAGCGGAATATCACCCTCCTACCAATGGAATTTGAGTGGCACAGTCATTCCGGGCGCAACCAATTCCACCTACACGGTTACCGATATCACGGCTAACGCCAGTTACGGCTGCACCATCACCAATTCACTGGGCACGAATTATGTCACGCCGATTGCTATAACGGTGCTGGCCGATCCGACCGCCCCTTATCCGATGCAGGTGCTGGCCAACGGGCCGATCTCCTATTATCGCCTTGACGAGGCGCCTGGCGCTGTCACTGCCTATGATTATGTCGGTGGTTTCAATGCGGGTTACACAAATGTTTCGGGTTTCCAGGGCGAACCGGGATACACTTCACAGAATCCCGTCAATAGCGATCCCAATGAGACGAGCGTGTATTTCGGCGCTGCGAGTGCGGAAAATAGCCTCGCGGTTGACCTTACGCCGTACCCCAACTTCGGCACACCCAACGGAAGCAACGCCGAGTTCAGCGTCGAAGCATGGATTCAGCAAGTCGGTTTCAGCACCGCAAACCCCGGTAATTGCATCGTGAGCCGCGGTTATGGCGGCGGCGGTGAACAATTTGTACTGGACACCGGCGCCACGGCCAGTGGCGATTTGCGTTTCTTCGTGCGCAACGCGGCGGGAACGGCCAGCGGCGCCAGCAGCACCGTAAACGTGAACAGCGACGGTTTGTGGCACCACGTTGTGGGCGTATGCGATGAGGCCGGGGGTCATGTTTATCTCTACCTCGATGGCAGCCTGATCGCCAGTGGCACAATTACGCCAGGCAGCGGTCTTCTCGCCTCAACGATGCCCATGACCATCGGTGCCCGTGAATCGGGCAATTACAATCCGCCCAACTACGATTTCCAGTTCGACGGATTGATTGATGACGTATCCATCTATAATAAGGCCCTGAGCGCGGCGCAGGTAAACGCGGATTACAATGCCGCGGGATTTGGGCCAAGTAGTGTTCAGATCCAACCTTCGAACCTCGTCACCAACGAGACTGCCACAGCCGTCTTCACCGCGACGGCGCAGGGAACCCAGCCTTTCGGTTATCAATGGCTGGACAACAACGGCCAACCTATCCCCTGGGCAACCAACGCGACGCTGGCTTTGACCAACGTGCAGCCGTCTCAGGCCGGGACTTATACGGTGACTGTGTCCAACCCGTATGGTGCGGTGTCCGTTAATGCGTCGCTGGCCGTCACTGCGGCGCCTCAAATCGTCCAGGACATCGAGCCGACCAACGTGACGACCTACGCGGGCCTTACCACCACCCTTTCGATCCAGGCCTCGGGGACCCCGCCGCTTCATTATCAGTGGTATCAGGATGGGTTGGGTGTGGCCGGAGCGACCAATTCGAGCTATGGCTTTGCGGTGCTGCTCGGAACGAACAGCTACTACTGCTCGGTCACCAATCTCGACAGCGCGGGCACCCCGACACTCAGCAGCACCGCCACAGTGGTTGGCGATGCGGGCATTACCCAAATCGTTCCAGCCAGCTTCAACAGCCGCCTCAAAATTACCTTTAGCGGCTATACCAATTCCGAAACGCTCCAATACTTCCCCGCGCTGGTGCGTTTAAGTCCCGCCCTGCCGGGCTTCTCATACGCGGGATTCGCTGGACCAAATGGTAGCGACTTGCGCTTCGCCGACAGCACCGGGACAAATGAATTGCCTTATGAAATGGAGCAATGGGACGATAGCAATGGCGTGTCCAGCGCCTGGGTGCAGATCCCGGCCCTGTCCGGAGGCACCAATAACTTCATCTGGGCATATTGGGGCAATCCCAATGACATCACACAGCCTGCCTATACGACCAACGGCACTGTGTGGGAGCCTGCTTCCTTCCTCGGCTTGCCCGGATATGATGTGGTTTATCACTTGCAACAGACCAACTTCCCGTATCTCGACAGCACTACTAATTATCCCGCCCTGAATGGCGTGGCGCCTGCCCGGACTGCTGGTATTGTTGGCTACGGTGCCTTGTTCAATGGCAGTTCAACCTACCTTGACGCCGGCGACGTCAACCTCGGCAACCAGTTCACCGAATCAGCCTGGGTGAACGAGACCCCGACCGTCGGCCAAATCGTCGGTGTTTGGTGCAACGGCCCCGGCGGTTACGGCACGCCCGAGGCCTGTCTCTTTATCAACGATTACAATACCGGAGACGGCGCGCTCCTTTTCGGCGACGACGTCGGGCAGCCGGAGACAGCCACCGGCCTCGTAACTCCCGGTTCGTGGCATTTGGTGACGGCGGCGATAAACCGCTCCGCAGGCACAATTCAGTTCTACATTGACGGCGCCCCCGAGCCGGTGGCGGCCGGCGGCTCTGTCGGGACCACTTTCCCGACGAACCTCGACATGAACCTCGGACGCTTCAACGCCGGTTCCTTCCCCTTCACCGGCATCATGGATGAGGCCCGCATCCACGGGGGCATTGATGACTCGAACTGGGTCTGGGCGGACTATCAAACTGTTGCCAACAACAGCACCTTCTCAACCTATTCCAGCGTCACGAATACCATCACGCTGCCAATTACCCTGACGATCCGGTTTTTCGGCGACCAGGTGATTCTGACCTGGCCCGCCGGCACGCTTCAGTCGTCGGGTAATCTCAACGGCCCGTATAGCAATGTGAACGGGGCGACATCGCCTTACACCAACTCGGTGAGCGGCGCGCAACAATTCTATCGCGTCCAGGCGCAATATTAACGACACAACGCCGGCGGAAGTGCCAACACATTTCCGCCGGCCTCCCCTGAAAAGGGGGGGGGACAGGCTTTTTTGCGGGTTTTTAGAACATTTTGTCCCTTAAATGGGGATACCCGAAACGGTAAAATGTGTTAAAGATTTTATCATGACACGAAAGACCTGATTACACAACCGAGCCGGAGCGAATGTGGTGACATATTTCAGCGGGCAAAACAGAAAATGCAGAATAAACACAGAAAAATCAGGACGACAATTCCCTGTGGAGGCACCGCGCTACCGTGTCCGCGTCGCGTTCAGCGGCGCAACGTCAGAAAAGACACGGCCTTCACCCTCATCGAACTCCTCGTCGTCATCGCGATCATCGCAATCCTGGCGGCGATATTGCTTCCGGTATTGAATCAGGCAAAAATTCGCTCCCAAAACGTTATTAGCGCGGCCAACGTCCGGCAATTTGTCCAGGCAGGGCTGATGTACGCCGGCGACAATAACGGCTATTATGCTGCCAACGGACAGGGCCAGGCAGATGACAATTATTATGGCTGGATACAGCAGTGGCTTGATTACAACGGCGGCGGTCCCAACAGCACGGACGATACAAATACAGCCCTCCTGACGAGCTGTTTGCTGGGGCCTTATCTTCAAAATCCAGCAGTCTTTAAGTCTCCGTTCGATCTGAGCAGGCAATTTGGCGCGAGTGGGCAGCCGCGAAACCGCAGTTATTCTATGAACGCAGCCATCGCATGCTATACCAATAGTGCGAGCCAGAGCACCTCTGGCGGAAACACCTGGCTAAATCCTAAATCGCCAGGTGGTCCTTATTTGATTTACGTGAAGGAAAGCCAGGTTATCAATAAACCAGGCCCATCTGACCTGTTTATGTTTCTGGAGGAACACCCGGACAGCATCAATGACGGCTCTTTTGCGTTCGAAATGCCAGGCAATTCGACAATTAACACCAAATGGATTGACGTGCCAGCCAAGAACGGCGGTGTGTGCCCGTTTGGTTTCTGCGATGGCCATGTCGAAATTCATAAATGGTTGGCCCCTGGAAGTATTCCAGATGTTCACTACCAGATATTGCTCAAAACCGGACTGGCCGCAACAGGTCCCGGAGGAGGAGACCCGGATGTTCTCTGGGTGTGCAAACATGGGACGGCCCCGGTAACGGGCAGCCTGCCTTATTAACAGGATCCTTCATTTTGGGAAGACTGGGAACTTTAATGCTTCAAATAAAAAACGAATCCACCTCCTCCACGCGTAACGGCCAATCTGATATGCGTAGCAGCGGACATCAGTCCGCTCTGGCTAATTCGCGATGCGCCCGCGGGATAGCCGGTGACATCCTATACCTCCTTCTGGCCGTCTTTGCCACCATCTCCATTTCCGCCACCGCCGCCACCCTCTCCAACCCCAGGGTGGACGCCTACAACGTCCGCGTCGGCACCGAAACCTTTGCGGCGTTATATCATTTTACCACGAATACACCGCTGGTTGAAACGGCCGAGGCCATGACCAACATGGGCAGCGATATCATCAAGCTGTATCTGGGATCTAACGCTTCCGGCCAGGAAGGCGTCACGCTCACCCCCAACATCACCAATCTCTTGACCCTCGTCCGCGACGAACCAAGCTATCACGCGGTCTTCGACATGCCTTTTCGCCACATTATCGCCTGGGCCTATCCCCTCGAAAATTCAGACTCCTGGTGGAAGAACGGTTACAACCCCACGGAGGGCGCAAAAGATTACGAGGAAATGTATGACCTCACGAAGTATTTGCTGACCAACTATAATAACTCCGGCAAAACATTTTATCTCGGTCATTGGGAAGGCGACGGCTACCTCAAAGTCAACGGTTGGACCACGAACCCTCCAGCCATCACAATTCAGGGTATGATTGGCTGGCTCAACAACCGCCAAAAAGCCGTGGACGACGCCAAAGCCGCCACGACCTATTCAAATGTTTGGGTGTATAACTATGCCGAATGCAACCGCGTTCGCGATGCCATGCTCAACAACAGCAACAACAATGAGCGCGTCATCAACTGCGTCGTCCCGTATGTCACCAATCTCGATTACCTGTCCTATTCTTCCTACGACGCTCAAAATCTGAGTTCTGCCAGCCTCGACGCCACCCTTAATTACATGGAATCCATGCTTCCAACCAACAAAGCCACAGTCGTTCCCGGCTGCCGTATTTGGATCGGCGAATACGGCTGGGGCTATGAACCGACCAGCCAGCAGGAGCCGCAAATTCGCTCCTACCTGCAACGGCTTATGAATTGGAGTTACAACGGCGAATGCCTGCCGTTTATCATCATGTGGGAAATGTATAGCAATTATAATCCCAACGGCGCCACCAACTTTTGCCTGATCAATTATTTGGACCAAAAAGTTCCAGCCTGGTACCTCCACGATTATTTCATCAATGACGCTAAGATGGCTGTCGCCCAATACTACCAAACCAACGGCGCACTGCCCGGCGACACGCAACTTTCCGCGATGATGTCGCCACTGCTCGACGCCCCGTTGTCTGCCCCCGTCCCCATCACGGTCGCCAACACCGGCGCAATCGTGGCCACAAATATGTCCGCCTCGGTTTCAGGTGCGGTGACTCAGGGTATTTACGGCGATTCCGAAGCGACTGTTTGGGTTTATTATGGGACGCAGGACGCGGGGACGTCCGGCGGCGCATGGCAACACGCGCAGTTCGTGGGAGTGAATACAAATTTCAATGCCGCCGCATTTACGGCCACGCTTTCCGGCCTCACGCCGCAAACCAATTATTTCTATCGTTTCTACGCTCAAACGCTCAAAACCAATTCCTGGGCGCCCGCTTCCTCGCAATTCAGTACCGTCACCATCAACCGCGCCGCTTACGGCTCGAGCATGAAGGTTTTTTTTTCGGGATATAACCGGGGCGAAACATTGACCGATTTCCCGGTCCTGGTAAATCTAAGCACGAATCTGCCGGGCTTTTCCTATCGCCAATTCGCTTCGCCCGCCGGCGGAGACCTCCGGTTCGCCGATGAAAGGGGCATCACCCCGCTGCCGTACGAAATTGACCACTGGAATACTAACGGCATTTCCAGCGTGTGGGTCAACGTCCCGTCGCTTTCGACAACGAATGATTTTGTCTGGGCTTATTGGGGAAATCCACTGGACACCAACCCGCCGGACTACACCACCAACGGTGCTGTCTGGCCCAACTACGACCTGGTCTGGCACCTCGAACAATCCGGCTTTCCTTATGCCGACAGCGCGCTCAATTATCCCGCGCTCGGCGGTGTCGCTCCTGGCCAAATTCCGGGCATTATCGGAGAAGGGCAGAAATTTAATGGTTCTTCGTATCTGGGCGCCGGTGTCGCCAATCTCAATGACGCCTTTACACTTTCCGCCTGGGTGAACCTTCAATTCGGCGCGTCGAGCTGCCAGGCGATTTGGGCCAATCAACCCGGCGGCTACGGCGCGCCCGGCTTTTCGCTCTTTGTCAATAAATATACCACTACCAACGGCGCCCTCATGTTGGACACCGGCGATGGAACCAACGGCTCGGAAATCTCAACGACGTCCAATCTCGTGACCACCGGCGCCTGGCATCTCTTGACCGCGGCCATCAATCGGGCCGCCGCTACCTGTGCCTTTTACGTTGACGGCGCGCCCGAACCCATCGTCAGTGGCGGCCCCGGACTTGTTTCAGATTTTGTTAATGACGCCAACCTCAACTTCGGCCGTTTCACCAATGGCTCACTCTTCTTCAATGGCGCAATGGATGAGGCCCGCATCGACTCGGGAATTGAAGACCCGAATTGGGTTTGGGCTAGCTGGGCGACCGTCGCTTCGAATTCGCTCCTGCAAAGTTACTCCACCGTCAACCGTTCCGGGCCTTCCCTGTCACTGAATTTTTCCGGTGGAAATGCCTCCTTTGTATGGCCCTCCAGTGGCGTTGGCTACGCTCTTTATACCGCAACCAATCTCACGCCGCCCGTCTTGTGGACGCCTTGCGCCGGCCAGCCCGTTTGGACGAATGATCAATGGCAGGTCAGCCTCGCGCCCAGCGCCGCCGCTCGGTATTACAGATTGCAGTCGCAATGAATTCATCGTCACCGCCGGCACGATCCCGTTTTTGCCGTGGGGTCTTATATCTTTCGCTGGCTGTGTTCCTCGGCCTCGCCGCCGGTTCAAACGCCATCCGCCATCGCAGCCGCCAAAATAATGCCGCGCTTTGGCGTCCGCGTTTTGTCACACCGGCGATCATCGCCCTCGATCGCCCCGCCGACCGCACCTTTACCGCCGAAGTCACGGCGCCGCCGTCGGCCCGCGATTGGAGCGCCTCCGTGGCGAACGATTTGAAAACCTGGCCCTGCAAAATCGTCTCGGCGAAATATGCATCCATTGACAATCATTCCAAGCCAGGCTGGCGAATCCAAATCCGGGTCTCGGCCGATACCTCGCCCGAATTGTTCACGCTCAATATCGCCTGCGACAAATTCGCTGCCGCGCAGCCGCTGGCCGTCAGCGTTATAGAAAATTTCGCCGCGGATTTTTACATTCTGCACGAAAGCGACGAGCAAATCGTCAATCAGTTTCATACCGATCCCTCCGGCCAGTATTATAAAATGGTCGGCACCTGGCAGGAATTAAAGTGGATGCAGGAACCCGTTGACCTTATCAACCCCAGCTTCGTCCTGGTGACCGGAGACCAGATTGACTTCAACGGCGCTCTCGACGGCTGGAACAATTGGGCAAACTGGGGTTATAAACCTCACGGCAAAAAAATCTTTTCCTTTCAGGAAACCAGCAATTTGGAATTGCGGTTAAGCGCCATGTATAAGGACGCCCACAAAGGCTATCAAGTGGCCTGTGTCGAAACGCCCGGCAACCACGATGTGACGCCCCCGGGCAAATTGCTTCGGGGTTCGCGCATTGACTGGCACCCAATCTCGGTCCGCATTTACGAACAACAATTCGGACAACGCACCTATTCCTTTCGCATGGGCGATTTTTACGTGTTAATGCACGATTGGAGCGATTTGGCATTGAAAAATTGGGCTTCGAATGATTACCAAAATGCCCTCAACGATCCCACCATCAAATTCCGCCTCATTGGCCAGCATTATCATGCCAAATGGGACGGCGCGCCCACCGGCAATTATCCTTTCACTCCCGCCCAATGCGATCTCATGCTCATCGGCCACGGCCATCGCACCCTCACTGCCCAAAGATCTCCCTATTTTATTTACATGGACGGCGCGACGTTCTTTTGGGGCAGGGTCGGGTTCTTTAATTTCCGCCGCGCCGACGACGGCTGGACCTGCGACCAAACCCAGGGACCGAGAAACGTCAAAAAGGATGTCTGGGGCCTGTTCACCGACAACGGCGCGGTACAAAAGGTCCGGGCTGACCAGCCCAATACCCGCTATATCACGAACTCTTTCGTGACCATCACCAACGATTTGCCCGAAGAATTTTACGATGGCCGCGTCCGGTTTGTTTTGCCGAAAGGAAAATACGACCAGGCCATAGACGGCGCCATCCTCGCCGAATACGATTGCCTCAACAACACAAAGACCGCCGTCCTCGTCAAAGTGGACATTCCCGCCAACGGCACAATCACCGTCAGCATTCCGTCGGACGCAGGGCAAACGGGGATCACCTCGCAGCATGATGTCCCCGCCAAATCAACGATTTTATGACCAAATTCAAAACCACCGTTGTCGTTACCAACCATCGGCCGACAAGTCTCCCTCTCCCAGCGGGAGAGGGCAGGGGTGAGGGAGAATCTTTGGAATCGAGGCGTTCTATCGGTTCATGGGAAGATTAAGCCATTCTTTGGTGCCTGGAGGTTTTAGCAGTGCGCGCGATTCTGGCACACCCGGTGTGACAATCTTGCACGATTGCGCGCCGTTTCTCGCCTTTCGCTTCCTTGATTTTAAGG
>JBOHXA010000758.1:0-3463 GCA_050737335.1 Limisphaerales bacterium
GTATCCACCTTCACCATTTCTGTGCCGTTTTGGAACAAATCGAAATTCTGCCTGTCAAAATCGAGTTCCACCTGATACCCGCCGTTGTCGAGTTTTTTGAGCGGCAAGTAATGGAAGTCCTGGGTCAGTTTTATTTCCCGTTGAACCGACTGGCCGTCCACAGTCATGTCCGTGGAGCGATCCAATTTAATTTGCATGTTGTATCGCTTGCCGATTTGCCATTTGAGTTTCATCTCGACCGGCCTTGACTCCGCCGAACCGCCCGCGCCACTCGGAGCGGCCGCGCTATTGCTATTGCTGTTGCTGTTGCCTGGCGCCGACACGCCGGTGCCCGATTTGGAGCACCCGGCCAGAAACAGACAGCCGCCGGCCAGGGAAATGCCAAGGAAAATAATAATTGTCTTCATAGTACAACACGTTTCAGACCAGAACGACTCTGTGGCTTTAGCAACAAAAGTTCAATACTATTTTCGAACAGCTCTCGCAAGTCCAGGGCGATACCGCATCCGCCACGACAGGTTAGATCCGTCCAAAAATATCGATGACCATGCCACTCTCTCCGTTTTTCGCATTGCGCCGGAGGCTTTCCTTTTTCAGACTCTTCGCCATGAGAATTATCCCTCGTTTGGGTATCCTTGCCATCCTGGTTGGTTTTAGTTTCACGTTGCCGGCGGCGCAGCTTTCGCCGCGTGAACGGCTCCTCTTCGATTTTGGCTGGAAATTCCATCTGGGCGACGATTGGCCGGATGCATTGAACCTCGAAAAGGCCGGATCGAGCAAAGGCCCGGCCGGACGTAAGTTCGACGACAGCCAATGGGAAACCTTGAATCTGCCGCATGATTGGGTCGTGCAATTGCCCTTCGACGAAAATGCCCCTTACAATCAGGGATATAAGCCAATCGGTCCGGGCTTTCCGCAAAATAGCTTCGCATGGTATCGGCGAACGTTCGATTTGCCGCCGCAAGACGCGGGCAATCGGATTTGGATCCAGTTCGACGGCGTCTTTCGCGACGCGGAGGTGTTCGTCAATGGCTGGTTCATGGGCCATCACGAGGGCGGATACAACGGTTTCCGTTACGACATCACCGACGTCGCCAACGTCGGCGGTCGGAACGTCGTCGCCGTGCGCGTGGACGCGTCGAAATTTGAGGGTTGGTTTTATCAAGGCGCGGGCATTTATCGGCACGTCTGGCTCGTCGAGACGGCGCCGCTGGCGATTGCGCCGAACGGAATTTTCGTCTGGAGCCGGTTTAAGGACAACATTCCCCGAGGCAGGCCCGATATCCATATTCAGGTCCAACTGCTCAATTCCTTGACCAACAACGCCGACGCGATGGTCACGGCGCAGATTATTTCTCCCGAAGGACAGGACCTTTCGTCCATTCATAAAATGGCCACTGTGCCCGGCGGTTCAACGGTTGAAGTGGACGAAATGACGCGTGTATCCAGACCGGAGCTATGGTCGCCTGAATCCCCGACCCTCTACAAACTGGTCACGACTGTTACCCAAAACGGGCAAGTTCTTGACCGCGAGGAGACGCCATTTGGCATTCGCACGATTGCCTTTGACCCGAAGGGAGGATTTTTGCTGAACGGCGGGCATTACGAAATCAAGGGCACTTGCAACCATCAGGACCACGCGGGCGTCGGTTCCGCCCTGCCGGATCGGTTGCAGTATTTTCGCATTTCCCGCCTCAAAGACATGGGCTGTAACGCGTACCGCACATCACACAATGAACCAACGGCCGAATTGTTGGACGCATGCGACCAATTGGGAATGCTAGTCATGGATGAGAACCGATTGCTCGGCAGCGATCCGGCGAATCTGGCGCTGTTCAAACAACAAATTCTGCGCGACCGCAACCATCCCTCCGTCGTCATCTGGAGCATTTGCAACGAGGAAAGCAGGCAATCGGACCCCGATGGCGGACGAGTGGGCGCCACAATGCGGGCGTTCGTGAAACGATTGGACCCAACGCGCCCCGTTACCGCCGCCGAAAGCGTGGGAAATGTTTATTCCGGATTAATGAGCGCGCTCGAAGTTCGCGGCTGGAACTATCACGTCGGCCAAGACATGGACGATTATCATCGGGAACATCCGCAACAACCGGAAGTGGGAACCGAACAAGGCAGCACCGTCTGCACCCGCGGCATCTACCAGACCGACAAAACGCGCGGCTATGTGACGGCCTATGATATTCGAGGCACGGACACCGCGGAACATTGGTGGAGTTATTTTGCCGAACGCCCCTGGCTTTCGGGCGGTTTTTACTGGACTGGTTTCGATTATCGCGGTGAGCCGACTCCTTTCAGATGGCCCTGCATCAATTCGCATTTTGGCATCATGGACACGTGCGGTTTTCCCAAGGACAATTTTTATTATTACCAATCCATGTGGACCGACAAACCGGTCCTGCATTTGTTGCCGCATTGGAATTGGCCCGGAAAGGAAGGCCAAAACATTGACGTCTGGTGCTACGCCAACTGCCAGCAAGTGGAACTGTTTTTAAATGGGCAAAGCCTGGGTAGGAAAACAATGCCACGCTACGGGCACCTGGAATGGGAGGTTCCTTATACGCCTGGAACCTTGAGCGCCAAGGGATATGACGCCTCGGGCGAGGTTGTCTCGGCCACACAAGAAGACACCACGGGCGCTCCCAGCGCCGTCGAATTGGAACCGGACCGCAACACCATCAGCGCCGACGGCGAAGATATCAGCATCATTACCGTTTCCGTCCACGACGAACCAGGCCATCTTGTTCCCACCGCCATGAACCTGGTGCATTTTGCCATCCAGGGCCCCGGACGAATCATCGGCGTTGGAAATGGCGACCCCAGTTGCCACGAGCCAGACCAATATCCGACGCAAGTAGGCTGGCAGCGCAGCGTTTTCAACGGCCTCGCGCAGATCATTGTGCAATCCACAAAAATTCCCGGTCAAATCACATTGACCGCCACGTCCGACGGCCTGCAACCGGAAACCATTTATATTCAATCCCAGGCCTGTCAACCCAGGCCGTGCGTGCCGTAGGCGAAGGGGCATCTTGCGGACAACGAGGCCTGACTGCGCGCCTCCGCGGGCCGGCACATCTGCCCTGACATCTGGATGGGATGGATTTTTGGATTCATGGCGCAATCGCTCCCCACCCCGCTCGGCGCGAGGTTTCGTTGGCTTTTCGGTTGGTGATCCTTTTATTTACTTCGAGGAGGAGGCGGGCTGAACGGGCAGGCGGATGCGTTCCTACGCCGCTTGCCCCGGTGCCCTGCTGGCCAGGCTCTGTTGGGCGCGAACCGCGGTTCAATGATTCAATCTTTCAATGAACCGTACGCGCGCACGCCGTTGAGCTTCTCTTTCTGGTCAATGAAATAGTCGTGATTGAACGAAAATATTTCGAGCCGATTCTCGTAAATGATGTGCAATTGATTCTCGTATTGTTTCGAACGATTGAACACACGCCAATTG
>JBOHXA010000759.1:0-1133 GCA_050737335.1 Limisphaerales bacterium
GCTTATTTTTTTGCCTCCGCTTTCCGGATCAATTTCATGTATTTTTCCGGGTTCTGGAGAAACTTTGGTTTACACATCGGGCAGCAGAACTTGATCTCCTGGTTCGCGCCGTTGTTTGTATAGACGAACACAATCGGGTCGCCCATTTCGCCAAGCGTTTCACCCGAGACAATGCAGGTTTTCAGCGGATAGGGCGTCGGCCTGCTGTTTTCTGGCGGCGCGAGGCCCGCGCCGCGCGCAGCCGGATGGTTTGTGGTGTTGTCTGCATAGACCGGCTCAAGGGCCATGCCGCAAATTGGGCAGGAGCCGGGCTTGTCCGACTTAAGGGACGGGTGCATGGGACAGGTATAGTAAAGGACTGGCCGGTTCGCGGACGGCGCATTGGTTTGCGCGATAATGGGCGCGGAGAGGCCAAAAGTCATGATCAAGACCGCAATGACATCCAATTTGAACTTCATAGGATTTCCATTCCTTTCCCGATCACGGAATTCGAGAAGCAACGACGGAAAGGCTCGCAGCCAGCATGCGGCCTAGAAATAAAAGGACAACCCGATATTTGCCGTGACGTCGTTGAGGCTGACTCCCGGCAAGGGGAGATACTGATAACCAACCTGGAAATCGAGGGAAACGTCCTGGCTGAGAAACTGCCTGACGCCTGCGTGCCCTTCGCCCATGACGGCGCCAAAATGGCCCGAGCCGACGTCCGTGACGCCTCCGCCAACGATGAAGCCGCCAAGCCCCGCGCCAACATACGGGACGGTCTTGCCTTCGGTAAATGGCAGCAAACGCTGGATATTGAAATTATAATTGGCGCCCAGGGTTAGCTGCACCACATTCAAATTCGCGCCTCCGCCAACGGCCCCCAGCACAAGGGCGTTTCCATCCAACTCCCAGGCATCCGTGAGGAAGTAGCCCAAACCGGCGCCGCCATTGTAAACTTTAAGACTGCTGGTGCTGATGCTGCCGCTGGTAATCCAGCCGGAATTAAACGAGCCTAATACGGACACGTCCCAATCCCCTTTTTGAGTTTGCGCGACTGCCACGCTGGCGATCAGGGCCAGGCCGCCTGCGATGGTGATTTTTGCAATTTTCATAGACCGCCTCGTTCCTTTTGACGTTGGTTTAGTTAATTT
>JBOHXA010000760.1:0-6045 GCA_050737335.1 Limisphaerales bacterium
CATTTATTCCTTCCTCTTCCCATGGATACTCTATACGCGAAATTTAATCATTCACTATCGCCACCAAAAAGCGCATTCCGATTGCGGTGAATGCGGGAAAAAGGCGCCGCCGGAATCGAATTTCTGCCCGCACTGTGGCGCGAAATTGCAGGCTATGGCGCCGGTGCCATAAGCCCCTTTGGCGCCGCCTTCTCCAATCCGTATTTTTGCAAGATGGGTTGAAAACTGGAATGTGTCGCTCCGAAATCAATCAGTTGCCTGTCAAATTTCTCGATCACCGGTTGGATCTGTTCATAGTGCGCAATCATGGCCATGTAATGCGGGCGCGCCAGGTTCAAATCGTTGCTGCCAACGTGCGACTGGTAATAAAGAAAGCCTGTGACGGTTGCCGCCAGGACTATCAGCGCAACCAGCAATATCAATATCTGCCGTTGCAGCGCCGCCACCTGCTGTTCCAGGTCATTATTGGTTGTGGAAGGTAGGGGGTCGTTAAGGCGTTCGTTCATGTCTCTTTTTAGCGGTTGCGGGTTTTGACCTTCACGGCGTTGAGAATGCTGGTCAATTGGGGGTTCTTAAATTTATTGTTATAGGCGACCGTCTCGTTCAAAACCGCCTGCGCCAGATTCAGTTTGTTGTTGTCAATCGCTGCGGCGGTCTCTAACTGCCGCATCTCGTGCGACACGTTGACGACTCTCAGCGCAAAAATTACTCCCAAAACAACCAGGACTCCCAATATAAAGGTCAAAACGCCGTTTAACGTCTCATTTTTCATGCTGGCCGGGACTTTAGCGGAAAAACCGCGATTGTCCACTCGTTTTTTTGCGCCAAAAATAATTGATTTTCTGCCCCTCAGCCGCAATTATCTCCGGCAAAATGCGCAAAAACTTCATCCGCATTTCCGTCGGCGACAAAGTGAACGTTGAAATGTCCCCTTTCGATCTGAACAAGGCGCCGGTCACTTGCCGCCATCCATAACCATGCGAGTCCATTTCCTCGGCGCCGCCCGCACCACCACCGGTTCGATGTATCTATTCGATATCAACGGCAAAAAATTGCTTCTCGAATGCGGTTTGTTTCAAGGCCATCGCCAGGAGGAAACCGCCCGCAATTGTTGTTTTCCCTTCGATCCCAAGGAGATTGACGCGCTGGTCCTGAGTCACGCCCATATGGACCACGCGGGCAATCTCCCGAACCTTCGCCGTCAGGGTTACACCGGCAATATCTATTGCACCTTCGCCACCCGCGACCTCGCCAGCATCATGCTCGTGGACTCCGCAAAAATTCAAGAGGCCGACGCCGCGTTTGTCTCCAAACAGCGCGCCAGGCAGAATCTACCGCCGGTCGAACCGCTCTATACCGTCGCCGACGCCGAACGCGTCCTGGAACAATTTCTCTCCGTCAACTATGAGCGCCCGATTCAGGTGCTGGACGGCGTCACGGTGACCTTTCGCGATGCCGGCCATATTCTGGGCTCTGCCCAGGTCATCCTGGACCTGGCCGAACGGGGGAAAACATTTCGATGGCTCTTCAGCGGCGATGTCGGCCGCGGAAATGATGACATCCTTCGTGACCCGGCGCCAACCGACGCTGTGGATTTCCTTCAAATTGAATCCACCTACGGCGGTCGCGAGCACGCCCCGCGCGACAGGGCCGACGACGTTGTGTGCCGTCTGGTTTCCGAAACGCTCAGTCAAAAGGGCAAGGTCATTATTCCCGCCTTCTCGGTCGGGCGCACACAGCAGATTGTCTATGTGCTGCATCAGCTCGCCCTGGACGGCAAGCTTCCGCGCGCGCCAATATTTGTGGACAGCCCCCTCAGCGTCAATGCCACTGAGATTTACCGGCTGCACCCGGAGTGTTTCAATGATTCCGTGAACAAGTTCCTCCACGAAAAGGAGAATCCCTTCGGCATGGCGAACCTGACCTACATCCGCGACGCCGGGCAATCCAAAAAGCTGAACAGTCTCAAAGAACCCGCTGTTATCATTAGCGCCTCCGGCATGGCCGAGGCTGGACGCATCCGGCACCATCTGAAAAACCACATCGGCTATGCCAATAATTTAATCCTCTTTATTGGTTACTGCGCTGAACATACCCTGGGCGCCCAAATCCTTGCGGGCAAAAATCCCGTCAATATATTTGGCGAACCCCACCAGGTCCGCGCCAAAATCGCCTCGATTGATTCCTATTCCGGCCACGCGGACAAAAACGAGTTGAAACGCTGCGTGGAGCGCATTTCCGGCAACTTGAAAAAAATCATCTGTATCCACGGCGAAGAATCCCAATGCCTCGCCCACGCCGATACCCTCCGCGCGATGAAACCCAACACCGAGGTCCTCGTTCCCCACTATAAGGATGTTTTGGACATCTAAGCGGAAAGCAGATTTTTGCGCAAGGCGAGGAGTGAGGCGCGCGCATATCCCTCGTGTTTTGGAGCTTCCGCCCCTCCGCGCCAGCCTGCCTCGGTCCACCTTGTTCCAGGGTCTCGGCGCCGCTCATGGTTTGCGACGCCCCTCACCACCTTCCACCCTTCGGTAATAGAGGCTGGACGCTTTGCCAGATTTTCTGGCAAACACTTTCAACCGAGCCGGAAGCGTCAATGACACGCACCCGCCCGGGTTCGGCGGCGGCGATGGCCTCGTAACCTTTATCCACGCGCGCAAAGAATTCCTGGTTCGCTTCTTCGATCCGGTCGCGAATGAACGGCAACGTCGCCTGGCGCATCGCGCGGCGCAATTCGCTGATTTCCGGGGAAATGGCCAGCAGCAACGTCAAATTCGGTCTTGTATCGCCGACGGCCACGTCCACGATTTTCTGGACCATCTTCAAATCCAATTGCCGGCCATATCCCTGGTAAGCGGTCGTGGAATCGTAAAAGCGGTCGGACAACACGATTTCCCCGGCGGCCAGGGCCGGACGAATGACTTCGCGCACCAATTGCGCGCGGCTGGCGTTCATAAGCAGCAACTCCGCTTCCGCCGTCATGGCGGCGTTGTTTTTGCTGTGCTTGAGCGTATGCCGGATTTCTTCGCCTATGGACGAGCCGCCCGGTTCGCGCAACGCCCGGACGCGATAGCCCATGGGGCGCAATTGTCGCCCGAGCAATTCCACCTGCGTGGACTTGCCGCAGCCTTCGGTTCCCTCGAACGTGATAAAAAGGCCGTTTTGCATTTTGGCGGCGCGCGGCGATTGCCGCTAATTCAGGTTTGTTTCGGTTGTTCGAGTTCGCTTCCTCAGCCCGTTCGACCCGTCGGCTCGGTTGATCCGGCTTCCCGCCTCGATTCCAGCTTTTTCAATCTCGGGCCTTTGGGTGTGTCTTCGATGGCCCAGCCTTGGGACCGCAATTGGTCTCGGATCGCATCGGACTTCTTGAAATCTTTCGCTTTCCGCGCGGCTTGTCGAGCGTCAAATAATGCCGCAATGTCCGGCGGAGCGGCAACTTCCAATCGTGTTCCAACCCCGAGAACTAAATCAATTCTTTGCCATGTTCTCAACGCTGTGGCGGCGTCCGCCGCGCTCAGAGATTGCTCGGCGAGCCGGCGATTGAGTTCGCTGACCCATTCAAAGACGACGGCCCAGGCGGCGGACATGTTGAAGTCCTCGTCAAGGGCGTCGCTGAACTTTTGCACCGTTGAAGTGTCGAATTTTTCGGCAACCGCCGGGCCGGAAGTTGCGGCTGAGCCTGGGATTTCCCGAAGTTTGGCGAGGCATTCGTCAATGCGGGCAAGCGCGGTTTTGGCGCCCTGAAGGCCCTCCAGCGTGAAATTAAAGGTTTCGCGATAGTGGGCGCTCAGGAGCAATCGCCGGATTTCCCGTCCGCTAAACCCCTTGTCCAGCAAATCCCCCAGGGTAAAGAAATTGCCCAGCGATTTGCTCATCTTCTTTCCTTCCACCAGAAGGTGCGCGCCGTGCAACCAGTATTTCACAAACTGCTTTCCGTTGGCGCCTTCGCTCTGGGCGATTTCGTCTTCGTGATGCGGAAAGATCAAATCTTCGCCGCCGAGATGAAGATCGAAGGTTTGGCCGAGAATTTTCCCGCTCATCGCGCTGCACTCGATGTGCCACCCGGGGCGCCCTTCCCCAAATGGACTGGGCCATGCCACGTCGCCGTCTTCGGGCAGGCGCGCCTTCCACAACGCGAAATCGGCGACGAATTCCTTCGCATATTCATCAGTTTTGACGCGCTCGCCGGGGCGAAGCTCATCGAAGTTTATTTTCAGCAGCTTCCCATACGTGCGCCCGGCGGCCCGGTATTTCTCGATGGAAAAATAAACCGAACTATCGGCGGCTTTGTACGCAAACCCGCGCGCGAGGAGTCTTTCGATCAGCGAAATGATGTCCGGCAGGTGTTCTGTGGCGCGCGGTTTGTGATGGGGTTCCAGGCAGTTCAGCGCCTTCATGTCCTCGAAAAACGCCGATTCATACCTGCTGGTGAACTCGCGCAGCGGCGTCCGGGTTTCGCGGACTCCTTTGATGATCTTGTCTTCCACGTCGGTGACGTTCATGACGTGGGTGACCTCGAACCCTTTAAATTCAAGGGTGCGGCGGACCAAATCGGCCAGGACAAACGTGCGCCAGTTTCCAATGTGGGCGAAGTCATACACGGTGGGGCCGCAGCAATACATGCCGACCCTGGGCGGCGCCAGCGGCGCGAATTCCTGAAGCGAACGCGACAGTGTGTTAAACAGTTTTAGTCCCATTTTTTCGTGCCGCAAGTTAAGGCGCACGAGGCGAAACACAAAGAAAAAAGGTGCGGAGCCAAACCGTGACACGCTCAAGAGGACGGTCGGTCGCGCGAAAACTGGACCGCATTGCGCCCAAAGAGAAAAAAATTAAGCAAATTTATATGAAGCCCGGGCACGAGGAGAAAATGAGGTCTTGACAGTCCCGGTTTCTGCGACTATCAAGGAACAACAAGGATCACTAAAAATGCTTAAAATCGGAATTATTATTGGAAGCACCAGACCCGGGCGCAAAGGCGAGGCGGTCGGAAAGTGGGCGCATAAAATTGCGCAAAAACGCAATGACGCCGAATTCGAGCTTGTCGATCTGTCTGATTACAACCTGCCGCTGCTCGATGAGCCCGTTCCTCCGAGCCAGGGCCAGTATTCCAAGCCGCATACAAAAAAATGGGCGTCAAAGGTGGCATCGTTCGACGGTTTCGTTTTCGTGACGCCCGAATACAATCATGCGACATGCGGCGCGCTCAAAAACGCCGTTGATTTCCTCTACACGGAGTGGAACAACAAGGCGGCCGGATTCGTGGGTTACGGCAGCGTAGGCGGCGTGCGCGCGGTGGAAAACCTTCGCCTGGTGATGGGGGAATTACAGGTTGCGGACGTGCGCGCGCAGGTGGCGCTATCGTTGTACACCGATTTTGAAGACTTCAGTGTTTTTAAGCCGGACCCGCGCCACGAGAAGTCTCTCAACACCGTTTTTGACCAGGTGATCGCCTGGGCCGGCGCCTTGAAGCCGTTGCGACGCCAGTAGAATCCGGTGCGTGCTGGGTCTGGAACCCGCAAAATGCCCACTTCATTTTCATTCTTAAGCGTTCGCTGTTAACCGTTACCGGGCGCTAATATCGCTCTCTCGAATGAAGACGTTTCACTGAAACGTCGTATTGGTGCCACTTTACGCCTTGCAGAGCGTTTTGGCGCAAAAGCTGTTGAGGCTTTCACCGGCGGCAAGGGCTTTGGCCGCAAGACGGCGGTGCAACGCCGGTTCGACGCGCAAAACAAATTTGCCGCTGAACTTTTTCCCCGCCAGCGGTTCCGGCAGTTCGCGCCCGTCCGTTTCCAGAATTTCAATCCATTCCTCCACAATCCGGCACAGTTCGACATACACTTTTGCTTCATCCTTGCCGTGGCAGCACTCGCCGATGAGCGGCGGCGCGCTGCCCACAAAGCAACCATCCTCGTCGCTCCACTCCACCACTTTCATGTACCGGGCGGCTTTGGCCTTCAATTCGCTCGTTTTCATCGTTGTGATTCCTCAATTCTTCGCCGCACCTGGCGTTCTTGATACGGAAAAACATCATCGCCCAAA
>JBOHXA010000761.1:0-1117 GCA_050737335.1 Limisphaerales bacterium
GGATTAACCACCCCGTTCGTATATGGCATCCAGACATTTGGCACCTGCAACGGGACCCGGAATATCGGTTCGGCAATGCCGTGGGTAGCCGTGTCAATGACTTCCATCGGCACTTGCCCATAGCTCACGCTGTCACCACTGCGAGACCCGTTGTAAGTGATAAAATAACTGTTCTGCGGCGTGGAGCCGATGAACACATAGCCGCCTTGTCCCGCGCCGTCTTGCGACTCGCCGTTTTTAAACGGATCATTGACTTTATAGGCATCCGAAATTTGACCGATCCAATACCCGAATTGCGGCACATAGATAGCATTGCCGTTTATGTCCGAACCAACGGACTGCATATATGGCCACGTCGAGGCGTTCGTGAAGCCGCTTCGGATGTCAATAGCCGCGCCTGCCGCCCAGGGATTGGCGTTCACAACATTGAAGTACGGTTGCTTTGACGCGCCGCTCCCCTGAACCAGTGACGGCCAAACGGTCCCAAGACTTGAGGCGTTCGGCCCGAAGCCCCAATAATATCCCGCCTGGTCCTGATCAAAAAGGGATACTGAGTTTGACAATTCCGGGGACCAATACGGGTCGCCGACGTAATTTATCGAACCTAAAAAGCTAATCGGGACGCCCCAGGTATTTGATCCCATTCCGACTTGGGCGCTCGCCCAAAGGGCGGCGCAAGCGTTCGTGTAGTTACCATTCAGCGCCCAACTCATTCCGAGTTGGCCCGCGTAAGCATTTCTAGCTGGGATCATGTCCCAGGCGTAATTTCCCGCGCCCGTGCTCATAGGCACAATTGGGAGCGGCCCCACGGCCTCAAGGGCCGTATTGCTGATCACCGTCAAGGTTGGGACCAGCCCCACGGCGTCAATGGCCGTATTGCTGATTACGGTCAAGGTCGTGGTTCCCGAAAAGCCAAGCCTTGTTTGCGCATCGGACGAACTTTGCGCACCCAGGACGTTTCGCATAAACGGGGTTGTTTGAATAACTGGGCCGTCCGCGAGGGCGGCGAGCGTCAGGCAGGAAACGAGAGCAATCAAGATTTTGAATTTCATGAATAAATCAGTAGCACACCGTCGCCGGCATTTGGAGCCGAAATATAAAAACCGCTCAGGTCATA
>JBOHXA010000762.1:0-1812 GCA_050737335.1 Limisphaerales bacterium
GCGAGGCCCCGCCGATGACGGCTTGGCCCTTCCCGCCGGCGCCCGCGATTAACGGACTCCAGTGAGGGCTTCGCGGCCCCAAACCCCCGCCTTTCGCCCCCGGTCGGTGATGACCGCTTCTCCTTGATAATGCCGAATCTTTAGCATAAAAAGGCTGAAAGCGATGCGCGATAGAAGGATTTTCTGTGAAGTTACCCCGGTCTTGTTATTGGCTCTGGCCGCCACTGCCACAGTCAGCCTCAAGGCGCAAAAAATTTATGTCTCGAATTCCGGCCCTATGGCGGCGGCATCATCGGCGAATTTGGGATGGACGGTTCGACGATTAATGGCTCGCTGATTACCGGTTTCAGCTACCCCACCGGCATGGCGATTTCCGGAGACGATCTATTTGTCGTGGATAATGTCGCTGGCACCATTGGCGAATATACCACTTCCGGCCAAACCGTTAATGCCTCGCTAATCACCGGCTTGAACGGCCCGGGAGGCATTGCCGTCTCGGGAAACGATCTGTTTGTCGCGAATTATGCTGACGATGACGGTTACATTGGCGAATACACCACCGCCGGGGCAACGGTCAATGCTTCCCTGATTTCTTCGGTCTATAATCCCCTGGGCATCGCTATTTCGGGGTATGATTTGTTTGTCGCAAATATTTACGGCGGCGCCATTGGCGAATACACGACTTCCGGGGACACCATCAATCCCAATTTCATTACCGGCCTGAGCCGCCCATATAACATTGCGATTTCGGGGAACGATCTATTTGTGGCGGAGTATGGGAGCGGCGCCGTGGCCGAATATGGGACGGACGGTTCGACGGTCAATGCCTCGCTAATTTCCGGATTGGATTATCCGATGGGAATTGCGGTCGGGCCGGTCCCTGAACCAATCTTCCGTGGCAATGGCCGGATTGGGAACCACCGCCTTTTGGCTTCGGCGACGCCGCAAATAGTTTTTATCCGCAATTCCGCTCGTAGGCACTCTACTTCTGCGACTGGCCGTTGGCTGGCGTATTCGCGCCGTTCATCGGCCCGTGTTCCGGAGATTTCCAGTGCCATGTTCCATGTTCCCTCATGCTGTATTGCATCATCTGGCGATGGAATGCCGCCATGCTATGTTGCATTTGTTCCCGTTGTAGGACCATGGCGTTGAGGGCGGCTGCGATGTCGTCAACTTTTCGTCTTCCCGTGGCCTTGTTCATCGTGGCAATCAATTGATTGAGATGTTCATCGTTCGTTTGCATTTGCTTTTGGATCCGCATGAGCGCCTGATGACGCTCGAACCCCAAATGGCGTCGCCCCATATGGCGACAGTTGCATGTCACTGAGGCTTTATTGCATTGCGAGGCGCAAACTTTGTTCGTTTGCGCGCCCAATACGCTCAACGGCAGGACGAGGAAGACGGCCATTGGGAAAAATAAAAACTTTTTCCAATTTCCAGTCATTTGGACTCTTTTCATTTTCGTTCACCTCTCTTTCCATTGTTTTAGACAGGCGGGCGGCCGCGCTGTTCGAGAGATTTACATGATGAACGCTTTGGAATGCGCGCTTGTTAGGGATTGCATCCTGCCTGCCGGTTCTGCACGCATCTGTGGGCGCAGTTTCGGGGGGTCCGCGGCTTCTGTGTCCATTCTCAAAACCACCCTCCTCCGATTCTCCGTGCCCACACGGAGTCCAACCGCCTGCAGCGCTTGCGCCAGGCGCCGTCGCCCGACCCCGCGTTTGTCTCGGTTGGCGCCTCTTTAATTACCAAAAACTCAACACTTGCTGAAAGCGGCCATTCCTGCCATCGGTATAGGCCGATGAAGCAACT
>JBOHXA010000763.1:0-1803 GCA_050737335.1 Limisphaerales bacterium
CGGTCCGGGCTTTGTCCCGTTGCTCCACAATATGCACAAGCCGTGCCTGGCCCAACACGCGGCTTTTTTGATCAAACTGAACGGCGGCAACGCCGAATGGCTCCGCGACGATTTTCCAAAAATGCAGGCTTTCGTGGACTGTTATTATAATCATTATCGAGACCGGGCCACGGGCCTGTATTATTGGGAAACCGATGAGTGCATCGGGGTGGACAACGATCCTTGCACCTTTTTCCGGCCTTACGGCAGTTCCGGTTCCATATTGTTAAACTGTTTCATGTATAAGGAATTGCTGGCCATGGTCTATCTGGCCGACCGATTGAATATGTCGGAAATCGGCGACCGTTACCAAAAAATGGCCGACAATCTTCTTCAGGCCATACGAACAAATTGCTGGGACCCCCGGGACGGTTTCTATTACAGCGTGGACCTGGACCTGCGGCCTGTGGTTAAGCAAACCAATGTCTGGCAATTTCACATGGGCCAGCCCCGGGATTGGGACTGCCTGATCCAACGCCTGGGCGTCTGGTCCGGGTTCCTGGCCATGTGGGCCGGAGTGGCGACCCCCGAGCAGGCCAAACAGATGGTTGAAAGGAACCTCATGGACACCAACACCTTCGACGCCCCCTACGGCATCCGTTCCCTTTCAAAAATGGAAAAAATGTATGACGTGCGCGCCACGAGCAATCCCTCCAATTGGCTCGGCCCCATCTGGGTCAATGCCAATTATTTGGTCTTTCGCGGACTGGTCAAATATGGATACAAGGCCCAGGCCCGCGAGCTGGCCGAAAAAACCATCAAACTGATCGGCATGGATTATGAAAAAAGCGGCGTGTTACACGAATATTATTTGCCCGAGAACGGCGAGCCAGTCATGAACCCCGGGTTCCAGGATTGGAACTACCTGGTCCTGAATATGATTGCCTGGTACCAGGGCAAGCCCTGTATTCAAGAGTTCTAACCGAAAAAGTTTTTCCAAAGCCGGGCGAAAATCCCTGGAACAGTCCGCGGAACCGCTGCCATTCAGAAAAAGGCTCGACAACGGCGGCAATAACATGAAAGCTCGATAGGGTATGGCTGAAACTGTCGCGCTTAAACCGGCCGCCCCTGCTGCTTCGTCGCGCACCGGCGCGGTGGAAACCCAACGGCTGATGTCCCTGGACGCCTTGCGGGGCTTTGATATGTTCTGGATTCTGGGCGCGGATGCCCTGGTTTACGCGCTCAATAAACTGGGCCATTGCGCGCCAACACAGTTTCTGGCCACGCAACTTTCCCATAGCCTGTGGCAGGGACTTCATTTTTATGATCTGATTTTCCCGCTGTTTGTTTTTATCATGGGAGTTTCCACCGTGTTTTCCCTCACGCGGATTCTCCAAACCCACGGGCGCGGGGCGGCGCTCAAGCGCATCATACGGCGTTCGATTTTATTGTTTGCGCTGGCTTTGATTTATTCGGGAGGCGCCTCCAATCCCTGGCCGGACCTGCGATTGATGGGCGTGCTTAATCGAATTGCCCTTTGCTACTTTTTCGGCGGGCTGATGTTTTGTTTTTTGTCGCCGCGGGTCCTGGCGGGCGTCACCGTGGCGCTCCTGGTGGGGTATTGGGGCATCATGACGTATGTTCCCATTCGCGACATCCATATGCAGCCCGAGGCGCTGGCCGCGTTGGCGCAACACCAGGGCAAATCGCAGTTGGCGGCGCAGTTTCGCAACATCAACGATTATTCCAACAATCCCAGCGCCGTCAAAAATGGCCCGGTCATGGCGGCGGCGCGGCAAATGTATCTCTCCACGACCAACACGG
>JBOHXA010000764.1:0-14156 GCA_050737335.1 Limisphaerales bacterium
GAACCTATTCCGTGGTCGTAAGTAATTTTGTCGGCTTTACAAACAGTTCTTACGCGGTTCTTTCCGTGAACACAAATCCCGTCGCGCCGGTCTTTTCTTCGCAACCCGCGTCACAGATTGTTTTGACCGGCGACACTGCCAGTTTTAGTGCGACGGTCGTTGGCACCGCGCCCATCAGTTATCAATGGAACAAAAACGGAACGTCGATTGCGGGCGCAACTTCATCCACATTGACACTTGTGAATGCGCAGTCTTCCGACGCCGGCGGTTACACGCTCACCGCGTCAAACAGCGTTAACAACGTGACGAGCAGCGAAGCGGTTTTGACCGTCACGCCTTCAATACCCGTCGTTAACAGCGCTTATGATTTGACCGGCTTTGGCCGATTCACCACCGGCGGCGGGGTGATTGCCACAAACGATCCCGCTTATGTGCAGGTTTACACTCCGCTCGATTTCGCCAATGCCCTCCAGTCCGCCTACAAGACTGCCGGCTCGGTCAAGGTCATCGAGATCATGACCAATTTGAATTTGGGTTGGAATGAGATTGGCGCGGCGGTGCAGGCCGTCGGTCCATTCCGCGAGAACGCCGCGCCATTACTGCACCCGGTTCTCCTGAACGTTGGCGAGAGTCTGATTGACATCAAGCCCAGAAGCGGTCTCACCATTTTTTCCGCCAACGGCGCGACCATCAAACATTGCAACTTCAACATCAAGAGCTGTAGCAACGTGATCATTCGCAATTTGAAGTTCGACGAAAATTGGGAATGGGACGAAAACACCAAGGGCCAATACGATCGCAACGACTGGGATTTCATCACCATCGGCAACGGCGGCGCGGTGAGCAATCTGTGGGTGGATCATTGCACGTTCACGAAATCTTACGACGGCATGATGGACACCAAGGCCGGTTGCTCGGCCATCACCATGTCGTGGTGCAAATGCACCGGTGATGACGGGGCGACCAACCTCAACAGTTGGGTCTGGCAACAGATCAATTACCTCGAACAAAGCCCGTCGAGTTACCCGATGTATGATTTCCTGCGCACGCATGGCTTCAGCACCACCAACATCGTCACCATCATCCAGGCGCATGATAAAACCTGCCTGGCGGGTCAAAATGATCTCGACCCGGACAACGCGACCATCTCAATGACGTTCCATCATAATTGGTTCGATGTTTGGGACCGTAACGTACCGCGCCTGCGGGCCGGCAACGTGCATGTTTACAATGACTACGTGGACGACACCTCGGTGCTGGCCGCCAAACGCCTGCGTGATTCAATTGCGGCGACCATGAGCACGGCGGACCAAGACACGTTGAACAATACCTACGATTTCAACCCGCCCGTCAACGGGACGATTTCCACGGAAAACGGCGCCATTCTTGTTCAAAATTCCGTCTATATTGATTGCCTCTGGCCGGTGCGCAATAATCAGACCGACCCTTCCGATCCAGAATACACCGGCAAAATCGAGGCGCTGGACTCGATCTATCATTTTGATAATACCGACGGCACGACAATAGATTTCCGGGGCGACAGCACCAACGCACCCGGCAGCACATATTTCGGGCCTGCCCAGGCGCCGATTATTCCATTTTCGTGGAATTTGCCAAACAACCAATTGCCTTACACCTACACGCTGGATGATCCGTCGCAACTGAAAGCCATTGTCACCAGCCCGACGGCGGGCGCGGGCGCGGGCGTGCTGACTTGGGACAAAACCAACTGGCTGATGACCACTTACGCGCCCACCGCTCCGTTCATCGTCGCGCAGCCGCAAGGTGTGACCGTCGCGACCAACCAAAACGCCACGTTCACCGTCCTGGCCGGCGGCAGCGCAAATTTGAGTTATCAATGGTATTTCAACACAAACACGCCAGTGGCCGACGCCACAAATTTCACGCTCACCCTGGCCAATGTTCAGACCACCGACGCCGGCGTTTATTCCGTTATCGTGACCAACAGCACCGGTTCGGCTGCCAGCACAAATGTGGTACTCAATGTGTCAACCGGCGCCCCGGCTCAACCACAAATATCAGCCTTTGGCTTTGCCAACGGGATTTTCAGCCTGACCGTCAACGGTGACGCGAAACAAAACTACACCATTCAGGCTTCCACCAATTTGACGGACTGGACAGATCTCTTCACAACCAACCCGGCCGCGTTGCCGTTCATTTGGAATGATACTGCCGGCGGCAACTTCAGCCGGCGATTCTATCGCATTCAACCTGGTCCCTGAAATCGAACAAGAACCCGGTGGATGAATTCAGTTTTAATTGCGTTTGGCGAATCTGATGCGACTTCAAATCGCGGTTCGTCAAATGGGATAATGACATCGCGCTGTTTTTGAACCATTCCAAATCGGTGTGCCGTCCGGTTTATGTTTGCCCGTCTTGGCCGCAAATGTCCATTTCAACATCGAGAGTGCCATAACTTGCGCCGCCGTCCACACGCTTTCCCGATGCGGATTTGTGCCGGGATGTGCCGGGCGCAGCTTGATACTTCGTAAATTCCCGGTGGGCGGGAGGGCGCTGCGCCATCACCGCGCGCAGAGCGCGCGGAAATGGCTTCGATTTTGGCGCATATCAGCAAGACGCCTCAATGGCGGCTGAGTCAATTACGGGAGCGGTCTCCTGCGACCCAGATGCAATGGCGCAAATCAATGCCCACCATTTCCGCCACGGCGTTCGAAAACAAACAAAATGCTTTGCGCGGTCCGCAGCCGGGCACGAGAGGATTTTTGCGATACCTGGCGAAGTCGAACCTGAGTCCAATGAAACCCCGGCCGTCGCTGCTTCGCGCCGGGTCGCGGAAATAGACAAACAAATAAAGAGCCACCTGGCCTTCTCTCCCATAAAGCAGGCAGTCATTTTTTCCTCCCGGAATCGTGATGCCAAGGTCAACGATCTTTTTCTTGCATTGCCCGTCGTCGAAGCTCGCGGAGAGAATTCCGCGTTCGCGCAGCGCCTGTATCATCCGGTCTGAATCGTTCATTGACCGTTTGTTGGTCTTCATAGGTCCAAAGTTTCGAGTCATCTTCAACAATAACAGCGACATGTGACATTGTTTGAAACCCCGTCCAGCCTGGCTTGAGGACATGGCAATCCGCCGGGCGAGTCGGGATATTCCTTCTCATCACACGCTAGCCGCCATATCGAAAGCAGATGCCGTTCCACGCGCCACTTTTCCTGGCCGGCATTCGTCAATTTTTTCGGGTACGCCTGGGCCTGACACGTTTGTAGAAAGGCCGACTTCGATTTTTCCAATTCATCGGCCCCATGGACCTCGTTTTTTGTAGCAGCGGACATAAGCCCGCTCGAAATCCTTCGCGGGACAATCGTGCGTTTCGCTCGTTGCCCACCCGCCAGGCCGACGTTTCATGAAATGCGGTTCTATCAAATAAATATATGCCGTCGCCCGCATGACCTCCCGGAGGCGGTCAACGTCAGGAAGGCTCTGCGAGCGCGTAAGGATCAGGAACTTTGGCTTCTCCCCCATTCCTGGCATATTCCGAAATCACGCTCATTATGCTTCGCGTTTGAGCGTGTCGTTTGCGTCTCGTTTGAATTGCGCCCTCCCGGCGATTCGATTAAGGTTGTGCTGATGTCATTTCGGACACGGTTTATGTTTACGTGGCTGCTGGCGGTCGTGTTGAGCGGGTGCGCTCCCGCCGATCAAAGCGATGAAAAGGAGCCGCACTACGCGTTAGGCATCAGCCGCGTCAACGCCATGGATTACCAGGGCGCCATCGAAGCCTTTGAGGAATCGCTTGAAGTCAATCCGCATTCGGCCGCGGCGCATTATCAACTGGGCATGTTGTACGAAAACCAGGAGAGCGACCCGGCGGCGGCCATCTACCATTACGAGCGTTATTTGAAGTTTGACCCTTCCGCCGAAAACGCGGACATCATTCGACAGCACATCGCATCCTGCAAACAGCAACTGGCCGCCGCCGTTCTTCCCCTGCCCAGCGCGCCCCAAGCCCAGGAACAATTGGAAAAACTCGTTGAGCAAAACCGTCAGTTGCAGCAACAGGTCCAAAGTCTCCAGGAAACGCTCAAGGAATGGAACGTCTGGTATGCAAACCAATCCGCCGCCAAGTCCAATTCGACATTGCCCCAGGACGTGACCCTCTCACCACAGGATGCGGTCGCAGGCGATACGCCCCCATCGCCCGGCCCTGTCGAGCGCCTCCGGGCGGTTCGGCCCGCGCGGCCAACGGTTGTAACCGCGCTCCATTCGGAGAGTCCCATAGCCCACGGTCACACCCACGTGGTCGAACACGGAGAAACGGCGATGGCGATTTGCCGCAAGTTCGGCATCCGTCTGGCTGAATTGGAGGCGGCAAATCCGGCCGTCAACCTATCTCGTATCCGCCCGGGCGAGGTGCTGAATATCCCATAGGTCAATGGCCGGTGCCCAAAAACTGGACAGGGCAATTCATGCTGTCACGGTTCCGGCAAAAGGCGACTGCTGGCAAAACCAATTGAGCGGCAAATATCTTCGTCATAAGCGATGAAGTTTGGGCAATGCGCGCCAGCGGCGGTAGTTTCTCTTTATTTTCCCATTCTCGGCATAAATGTTGCAATCGGTGGTTCCGGGATTGGCCAATGTATTATCAGATTTACATAGATCTCGCCGCAGGCGCGCTTCAATTGACTGTGGCGGGTTACGCCTTATGGTTGAAACGGCATTTCCGCGCGGCGCAGGTGGGATGGTGGCTCTTTATCGCATTCTCGAGCCTGGCGGTCTTACATTGGGTTGAAAGCGCCGATATCCTGCCGCTATTTCCAAAGCGGGAAATGGTGCTGGACGGCGCTTACGCGTTCATTTCCATTCTCCTTCTCATCGGGATGTACCACATCCAGGGCCTTCTCAAGTGGTACCAGGGCGTGGAGGAAAGAGCCAGGACCGCGCAAGCGGTCCTGGAGGAGGGCATCAAGGCTGAGGCTCAGAAAGCAAAACAAGCGAGCGAAGAACTGCGCCAGACAGCCGAGCGGCTCAACGCGGAAAAGAATTGCACCGATAAAACCCACAAAGAGATGCTGGAAGTTTCACGCCAGGCCGGCATGTCCGAGGTGGCGACTGCCGTGTTGCACAATGTGGGCAACGTGCTCAACAGCGTCAATGTCTCGGCGGCCGTCGTGTCCGACCACGTCGCCGAATTTAAGATTCAAAACATCGCGCAAGTGGCCCGGCTCATGCGCGAACATGGGGATGACCTGGGCGATTACCTGACCCAGGACCCAAAAGGACGGCAACTGCCGGATTATTTGACCAAGCTGGCCACTCATCTTGGAACTGAGCAAACGATGATCCTTAAAGAGATTGGATTCGTGCGCACCAAGATTGAGCACATCAAGCAGATTGTGGCCACCCAACAGAGCTATGGCAAAGTAATGGGGCTGGCCGAGAGCATCCGTATGGAGGACCTTGTCGAAGACGTTTTGCGGATCCAGGCGGTGGACCTGGCGGAACATCAGGTAAACGTCCGGCGCGAGTACGCGCCAAAGATGCCCGAGATCGTCGTGGACAAGCATAAAGTCCTGCAAATTCTTCTGAATCTATTGAGTAACGCAAAGCACGCCTGCGTTGAATCACAACAAACTCCCAAGGAAGTCAACATCAGCGTGGCCAACGGTTCGGGTCGAATCAAGGTCACCGTCAGCGACAACGGCGTGGGGATCGCTCCGACAAACCTCCGGAAAATCTTCAATCACGGTTTCACAACCCGCAAGAACGGCGGTCACGGTTTCGGTTTGCACGGCAGCGCGCTGGCCGCGAAAGAATTGGGCGGGGCGATCGAGGCCGCTAGTGAAGGGGCCGGCAAAGGAGCGACGTTCATTTTGGAAATACCAACCGATCGCCGGGCGGCGGCTTCACGATCATGAGCGCGACACAGGACATCGTCCCAAGAATCCTGGTGGTGGATGATAACCCGTCCATTCACGACGATTTTCGCAAGACATTGCTTGGGGTCGGAGCGAGTTCTTCGCCCCTGGCGGACCTGGAGGCGGAGCTCTTCAGCAAGCCCGGTCCCACGCACAAGGTGGGACCTTTCCGCGTGGACTTTGCCCTGCAGGGACCCGACGCCCTGGCGCTGGTCGAAAAGGCTCTGGCGGCAAACGATCAATACGCCCTGGCCTTCGTGGATATTCGCATGCCGCCCGGATGGGATGGCGTCGAAACCATTGACCGGCTTTGGAAAGTGTCCCCGGATCTCCAGGGCGTCGTTTGCACGGCCTATTCGGATTATTCATGGCACGACATCATTGGCCGATTTGGCCATACGGACAATTTATTGATCCTCAAAAAGCCGTTTGAAACCGTTGAAGTTTTGCAACTGGCGCACGCCCTGACGCGCAAATGGACGCTGGGACGGCAGGCGCGTCTTCGGATGGATGAACTCGAGAAAATGGCGCAGGAACGAGCCGAGCAATTGGTGCGCGAAATCGAAGAGCGCTCGCGCGCGCAAGCGGCCCTGCTGGCATCGGAAGAAAAATTCAGCAAGGCATTCCAATCCAGCCCCATGGCCATGGCGATTCAGGGCCGGGGGGACGGGCGGTTTGTGGCGGTCAACCCAAGCTTCACGGCTTTGACAGGCTATCCGGCCGAACGAATTGTGCAACAGAGTCCCCAGGAATTGCAGTTGTGGAAAGGGGGCGACGCCTTGAACGCGCGCCTTCAAACCGAAGGGCGCGTGCGCAATCATTCATGTGTACTGCGGAGGCAGGATGGCGAAGACCGGCAGATCGTGCTCTGCGCCGAGCCGCTCACGGCCAACGCGCAGCCGTGCCTGCTCGTGATCGCCGAGGATGTCACCGAAAAATTGAAACTGGAAGCCGGATTGCGCCAGGCGCAGAAGCTTGAAGCGGTGGGGCGCCTGGTTGCCGGGGTGGCGCACGAATTTAACAATGTCCTGGGAGTCATTCAGGGCCATGCCAGCCTGTTGCAATCGCAACTGGCGGAACAAAAACGCTCGACCGCCTGCACCGAACGCATTTTACAGGCGAGCACCCGCGCGGCGAATTATACAAAACAATTGCTGGGCATCACACGGCAACAGCCGATCGTTTTAAAAGCCCTCAACCTCTCGCGCTGCATCCAGCGCGCGCGGCAATTGCTGGAGCAGTCTCTGGGCGAAGACCATCGCCTGGTCGTGACGCTGGATGAAAATCTTCCGGCCATTTGCGCCGATGAGTGCAACATGGAACAAGTGCTGATCAATCTCATCCTGAACGCGCGCGACGCGATGGTCGCCGGCGACATCACCATCGAGGCACAAGCCGTCAATCTTACCGACACATACATCCAGCGGCGCGGGGGCGTCGGATCGAACGCCTTTGTGCGCCTGATCGTAAGCGATCACGGCAAGGGCGTGCCTCCGGAAATCGCCGGGCATATTTTCGACCCCTTTTTCACAACCAAAGATTTTGGCAAAGGCACCGGCCTGGGCCTTTGGATGGTCCAGGGCATCGTGCGGCGGCACGGAGGATGGATTGAACTGGTCACCGAAGTCGGCAAAGGTTCCTCATTCAAGATTTTTTTGCCGGTTTGGAACGGCTCGGTCCCCGGATCGACTGAACGGGAAGAACCTGATGCTTCCGCCGCCGTCGCGGCGAACCGTGGCGTCACACCCATGGGCAACGGTAACCGACACCCTTCCGACCGGGAAGCCTCCGTGCCTGAAGCCATGTCGAGCAGACGCAATCAGCGTTTCGGAAAATCAGACACAGCTTTCGAAGGTTGATAAAAAATTGCGACTTGCAGGACGGGCAATGCAAAAACGGCGCCGGAGACCAATCGTCGGCCTCGGGGCCGATGCCGTAACCGCAACGCCGCTTTAGGCTTCAATATTGCAGCCCTTCGACAGTCTTTAAGCAACTGGTATCCCAAATGCTGGAAAAGTTGCGTGAAAAACGATTTGCAAGCGGTCCGAAAGCGTCCGGAAAACATCTCCGATCGCATTCGTGAACTCGACGCCCGCATTGCGACCCTGGACGAGCGAATCGAAAAGAACCAGACCGACCTGGAACGTAACAATGCCAGCTTGACCGTAAAAATAGCCGAGTTGTGCAAAGCAACCGGGACCAACGGACAAAGCTCAAACTCCTAAAAAAGCTTCAAGTAACGCGAAAATGGTGTAATTCTCATAACCATTGTGCCCGCTGTATTGAGAAAGAATGCGAAGACAGTTTTTTCCGAACGCCCGATTTGGCAACAGTTCGGCGCGGGTTGGCTGCCGTTGTACGGGTCGGTTGCGAGTTCGGGTGTCAGCTTTGAATGGCATGATTTCAAAACGCGTGAACCGTTTGATTGGGGCCAGACTTTTCATCCAGGCACAATTGAAGTATGCCTGAACATCGAGGGCAATGGGAGCGTCGGCACAAACGGAATGGAAACGGCATTTGGCCCATGACCGCCGGATTTTGTGGATTGGTGGGAGATTTAGTCAGAGCGCCCTCACGTGGCGCTGCTCCGTGAGGGCGAATGCCGTGTTTCATATTTAATATTTAATTTGTACAGGATAAACCCTCTGTCGCTGAAGCCATGGCGGGGCGGGCGCCCAACGAAGCCGAAAACAGACACTATTTGACAGAATAAGACGAAACAGGGCACGATAAGGCTGTGCGCATCTTATTTTTTGCCCAGCTCAAGGACGCCACGAAATGTGATTCCATTGAAATGGCATTCCCATCGGCGGTGAGCGCCGAAGCGTTGTGGGCTGAATTGATCAAGCGATTTCCTGGTTTGGCGGGGCATCGTTCGAGCGTAAGGCTCGCGAAGAATTTTGAATACACTCCGGGCGATGCCCGCTTTTCAAATACCGATGAAGTCGCGCTTATCCCTCCGGTTTCGGGCGGATGATTCACCACGAGACACGCAGGACACAAAGCGACGAAACAATGAGGCCGGAATCCATGCCAAAAAGCGGCCCTTTGATGTTCAGACGCTTAAATGCGCTATTGTCATGAAAACCCATGAAATGTCGCGCGCCGCTTATCTTTGTGGTGGAAAGGCAAAGCCATGAATGTGGAAATTGAGCTAACACGCGAGCCTATTCCGCGGACGATTCCGGCCGCCGCCGGGGCGCTCGGAGCATGGCTGGAATTTCGAGGCGTCGTTCGTGACGAAGAAGATGGGGGAAAAATTTCGGCTCTTGAATATGAGGCCTACCCGGAAATGGCGATTCGAGAAATGAGAAGATGTCTTGAAGAGATCGCTTCCCGCCATCCCTGTCTCGCGGTAAAAATCGTTCATCGCATCGGGGTCATTCCCGCGGGTGAAACCGCCATTTACGCGGGCGTTGCATCGTCGCATCGCGCCGAAGCCCTCGAGCTCCTCGCCGAATTCATGGACAAACTCAAAGAGGACGTACCCATTTGGAAATGCCGGGGACTGCCGCTTGCGGTGGCAGCGCCACCTGCCATGCGAGCCGTCCCCGCCCCGGAAGGGGTTCGGCAGCCGCCGAGAGCCGCCCCGGCAATGACACTCGATCAGGCCCTGGCGACAATTTATTCCCGATGCGCGCCGTTGCCGGCCGTGGCCGCCCCGCTCGAAGAAAGCTTTGGCCGGGTCCTGCGCGAAACCGTATGCGCTCCGACGGATTTTCCCGACTGCGACCGTTCCACCCGGGACGGCTACGCCATTCTGGAAGAGGATTCGACGGGAACGTTTCAAGTCGTTGACACCCTGCACGCCGCGGACTGGAAGCCGCGACAGTTAAAGAGCGGCGAAGCTGTTCGCGTGGCCACCGGCGCTTCAATGCCATGCCCAAACCTGCGTGTTCTCATGCAGGAAAACGTCGAGCGAAATGGCAATACCATCCGCGTCACCAAACCCGATATGGACTCGAACATTCGCCGGCGCGGCGAGGAAATCAAAGCCGGCGCTCCGCTGGTTCGAGCGGGCGCCCGGCTCAACGCCGGTGATCTGGCGTTGCTGGCATCCGGAGGTCGGGTCCGGCCATCGGTCAGCCCGTGCTTGCGGATTGTTCATTTTACGACGGGTGACGAAGTCGTGCCGCCAGACCGGGAACCCAAGCCCGGCCAAATCCGGGACAGCAATTCAATTTTGATTGGGGCCCTGCTTAAACGTTTTCCATCCGAATTAACGCAGGCCCATTTGCGCGAAGATTTTCATGCGGCAACGGAGCAAATCAGTGCCCAACCGGCAATGGAAACGGCGGACGTCGTATTGATTTCAGGCGGCGCGAGCGTGGGCGACACGGATTTCACCGGACGGTTGCTGGAGTCATTGGGGTTTGAGATTGTTTTTGCGCAAGTCGCTGTTCGCCCCGGTCGGCCCACGATCTTTGGCGTGAGCGGCCAGCGCATCGCCTTTGGATTGCCGGGAAACCCATTGGCGCATTTTGTTTGTTTTCATTTATTTGTCGCTCCCGCGCTGGCAAGATTGTCAGGCGGCGAGCCAAATCGGTTTTTGCACGGCACGCTGGCGGCGCCGTTACGCGAGGCGTTGAACCCGCGCGAAACGCTTTGGCCCGCGCGGTTTGAATTTGACGGCGGCCAGACGCGGCTGCATCCGCTGGCGTGGTCCAGTTCGGGTGACGCGACCTGTTTAACCCAGGCGAACGCGTTGCTTCGCGTTCCGCCCGATTGCAAGCAAATGGAAACGGGCGGTGATCTGGAGTTTTTGCCGGCGTAGCAGGGACGTCCGACCACGCTTGTTGCGCCGCCAAACGCGGCGCGGACGGCGCAGCGCGCCTTTCCTGCCATGATTGGTGCGGGCGATGGTTTAACTTTTTTATTGCCGCGAATGCGGAGCCAAAAAGGACGGAAAAAATGAAAGAGAAATTTTCGCACCTGGATGAACGGGGCGGCGCGCGGATGGTGAACGTTGGACACAAACCGGCCCAGCGGCGCACAGCCATCGCCGAAGGCCGGCTGGTTTGCCGCCCAGCAACGATCCAATCGCTCAAACGGCGTGCCTTGCCCAAAGGCGACGTGCTGACCGTCGCGCAGATTGCCGGCATCCAGGCCGCCAAGAAAACCGCCGAACTGATTCCGCTCTGCCATCCGCTGGCGTTGAGCCACGTGGAAGTGAGTTTCAACATACGGCCCGGCGCGATCGAGATCGTTTGTTCAGTGGAAACCGTTTCACAAACGGGCGTTGAAATGGAAGCATTGGCCGGCGTCACCGTGGCCGCCCTGGCTCTTTATGACATGTGCAAGGCTGTGGACAAGGAAATGCGGATTGAAGGCATTCGCGTCGCGCAAAAGCTCAAGGAATGAAAATCGGACGCATCACCATCAGCGATCGCGCCAGCGCCGGTGTTTATGAAGACCGCAGCGGTCCTGAAATTGAAATGGTCCTGCGCGAGTTTTTAGGCAGCGGCGTCAGCTTTGAAACCGCCATTGTCCCGGATGAAATTCCGCTGATCACCGGGGCGCTCAGAAAATTCGCGGATGAATTGAAGTGCGACCTGGTGGTGACGACGGGCGGAACAGGGATCGCGTCGCGTGACGTGACGCCCGAGGCCACGCGCCCGATATTGGAAAAGGAATTGCCGGGATTCGGCGAAGCCATGCGGATGCAATCGCTGGCCAGGGTGAAGACCGCCATTTTGTCGCGCGCCCTTGCCGGCACGCGCGGCGGGAGCCTCATTATCAACCTGCCGGGCAAACCCACGGCGGTGCGAGAATGCCTCGAAATCCTGACGCCGTCCATTCGCGAGGCCGTTGCGCACTTGCGCGGGGACGATCCACATGCCAAAATATAAATGAAATAATTGTGGACGCCCACGGACGAAAAATTGATTACCTGCGCATCTCGATCACCGACCGGTGCAACGAACGGTGTCTCTATTGCATGCCGGAGGGATATAAAGGCTGGGAAAGCACGCGGGACCATCTCACGGCGGAAGAAATCATACGCGTTATCCGTGTGGCGGCGGGAATCGGTTTCCGAAAGTTCCGTCTCACCGGCGGCGAACCGCTCGTGCGCCAGGACATTTTGGATATCGTGCGGGGAATGAAGAAGATTTCCGGCGTGGAAGACGCCGGCCTTTCAACCAACGGAACCAGACTGGCCTCGCTGGCGCAGCCTCTGCGCGAGGCGGGCATCCGTTGCATCAATATAAGCCTGGACGCGCTGGACCCGCAGATTTACCGGAAGATTACCGGAGGCGACCTGAAGCTGGTCCTGGCGGGCATCCGCGCCGCCGCTTCCGCCGGCTTCGAACGCATCAAGCTCAACTGCGTCCTGATGCGCCGCGTGAATGAGAGCGAAATCTGGCCCCTGGTTCTGTTCGCGGCGGAACACGGATTTCCGCTGCGATTCATCGAACTCATGCCGTTGACCAGCACGGACGTGTTGACCGAACAAAATTTCTTTCCCATTGGCGACGCGATGCGCCTTCTTTCCGCGCGCGACGACCTGATACCGCAACCGGACACCCGCATAGGCAACGGCCCCGCCAGCTATTATTTGCTCAAAAACACGGGCGCGCTCGTTGGATTCATTGGCGCGTTGACGAACCTCCATTTCTGTGATCACTGCAACAAAATGAGGTTGACCGCGGACGGCAAAATTCGTCCCTGCCTGGGCAACCACGGCGAACTGGATTTACGGGTGGTGCTGCGAAACGGCGGCGATGATAACGCGTTGCGCGAGGTGTTTCTCGAAGCGTTAAGGGTCAAACCGCTGGAACATCAGTTTCGAAATCAATACCAGCCGCAACGGCCGATGACGGCGATTGGGGGCTGAGTTTTTGGATCCGCGGATTTCGCAGATGAGCGCAGATTTGGGAATCAGGGAAAGAGGAACCGCTTCGCGACCGGCGTTTTAAAGATCAATTGCATTCGTAGCCGGCCAGTTAAAACGTATCGGGCGTCTCTCTTTGGCACATTTTCGCATGGCCTCGTCAATTTCGTTCAACGTCCAGAGACCGCCTTGGGATTCAAAACAACCCCCGTCCGGGTTTGTATGAAAAAGGGACCAATAGCCGCTGGACTGAAGCGTCCCGAAGCCGTAGTTTCTAATTTCGAGTCGAGAATTACGGAATGAATCCAGATCATATGCTACCGCGGTATCATGATTTTTGTTGAAGAACACGACGTAGCTGTCCTCTCCCATTCGGCACATGTTGGCGTCCAGGACTGCGCCGGCTTGTGGATGGATAAACTGCTCGATGGGAGATGGATCCCTGATGAGTATCTGACAAACGGCATTCTGTGTTTCCATCATCCTGCTCGAAACGCAGCCGGCCAGTAAGAGCAGCCCAAACAACAATAACGATGTATTGAATAAAAATTTGGCCATCGGATTGACGCAATCAATATAAACGAATAGCCCATCCAGGAAGAGCCGCTAAAACAGCAGAAAACGGCATCAACGATGCGACCAATAAAATGGGCGACGATGCAAATGCATTACGGCTTTGATATAAAGTGTATCGGCCTGCACGGTAAAAGTTGAGTTTGCGATGTTCACCAAGAATTTTACGCTGGCGGTTTGGGTTCGCTAATTTGCGAAGCAATGTGCGTTCGAACTCTTCGAGAAAGTCTTCACCCAGGATAGGCCGCTGAGCGTCATACCATCGGGCCGCCAACTTCAGTTCCTCGTCGGCCTCAGGATGGCTGACGACGCGCATGAAGCTCAGCGCGGATTTCCCGGAGGGTTTCCTCGATTGGACGACATTCTACTTTGCCCTCCTCGATTTCACGCGACCGACGATCAATGACCTTGTTCCATTCCGCTTCGGCATCCGGATCCACGGTGTCATCAAGGCTGGCGATGAGTCTGTAGGCCAAGTCAGCCCGCTCATTTTGTGGCAGGGCTAACACTTGTTCGGTCAGTTTTTCAGCGGTGATGCTCATGCAACTCAAAGATCGGCCATTCAGCAAGTTATGGCAAGGGCAGGTTGAGAACCATGAAGCGGCGATTGCGCTCCATTACATGCACTACAATTTTGCGCGGATTCATCAGACTTTGCGCGTGACGCCAGCAATGGAAGCGGGATCAGTGACCAAGTTTGGAGTTTGGAAGAAATTGTTGATCTTTTGCCATTGTCATCCGGTCTTTAGTTCCACAGCATCAACTGGTTATGACTATTGCTAGAATCGTTTTGCGATGCTGTTTTCGCAACAAGTTCAGCCAGAGGGATTTGCTCAAAAACATTCACGCTCAAAAT
>JBOHXA010000765.1:0-1039 GCA_050737335.1 Limisphaerales bacterium
CTACTGCATCGAGCAGTATTGAACCTGAAATGATTTGCCCCCGCGCTCCGTTGTAAAGCACCGCGATGAGTCATGCTGTCCATCAACCATGCGGTGGTTAATTATCAACCAAAATGGCCCGGCGCCCCGTAGTGCGCCAAAAAACCTGGCTTGATAATTCATCAAACACCGTTGAAAATAACAAGAAGCGTTCGTCGCCAACGGCGGCATGGCGCTTTGGTTTAAATTAAAAAAGGAATATGCATGAAAATCACCTATTACGGCCATTCCTGCTTTGGCGCTGAAATCCAAGGCAAACATCTTCTGTTTGATCCATTCATCACGCGGAATCCTCTCGCCAGGTCCATTGAGGTCAAAAAGATCAAAGCCGATTTTATTCTCGTCTCCCACGCGCACGACGATCATCTGGCGGATGCCTCCGCGATTGCCGCGCAGACGGGCGCAACGATAGTTTCCAATTTCGAGGTTTCGGAATGGTTAGGCAAAAAGGGCGTCAAAAAAACGCACGGCCTCAATCCCGGCGGCAGCTTTCGATTTGATTTTGGCCGCGCGAAATTTGTCCACGCCATTCATTCCAGTTCATTTCCCGACGGTTCCTACGGCGGCGTTCCCGGCGGGTTTGTGGTCGAATCGCCGGAGGCCAATTTCTATTACTCCGGCGACACCGCCTTGACCCTGGACATGAAACTCTTCGCCGAAGAAACGAGGTTGACCTTTGCCATTTTGTGCATTGGCGGCAATTTTACCATGGACGTTGATGACGCCATTCGCGCCGCGCGCCTTCTCCAATGCAAAGAAGTGGTCGGCGTGCATTACGACACATTTCCGCCGATCAAAATTGATCACGCGGCATCCACGGAAAAGTTCCGGGCATCGGGCATGACTCTGCATCTGCCGCCGATCGGCGGATCAATGGAATTTAATCCAGCTTGAATTCATCGGCATGATACGAACTGCGGACCATTGGCCCGCTGGCGACGTGGACAAAACCCATTTCTTCAGCGGCGATTTTGTATTCGGAAAATTGCGCCGGCGTCAC